>JBEBJC010001012.1:0-3269 GCA_040080105.1 Myxococcota bacterium | reverse complement strand
GGTCGTCCCACCCCGCCCCGGGCTCCGTCGGCGACACCGCGACCCCCGGCGCGCTCGGCGCTCGGTCGGCGGGTTCCGGCTCGGTCCCGCTGTCCGGCTCGGGCGGGTCGGAGGGCTCGGGCGGGGTGGACGGTTCGGACGGGTCGGGCTCGACCGACTCCACCACGTGCACCTGCAACTCGCGGCCTTGGCACGCCACCACCCACGACCACATGCCGCCTCCCCCGACACCGATACCGTGCACCGGGCGCCGCGACCGTCCCAACAATGCAACATCGGCCTGGGCGACGGTCACCGGCTCCCGGTGGTGATCCACGTCACGAGCAGCCCACCGAGCCCGATCCAGCTGGCGGACCACACCGCCGACCGCAGCCCCGGCACCCCCGACAGGTAGGCCGGGACGTACACGATCCGCGCCACCAGGAACGCGTACGCCCACCCCGCGGCGGCGTCGCCGGTGCCGTGCACCACGTGGAGCAGCGCGACCGGCAGGAACACCGGCAACGCCTCCTGCAGGTTCACCAGGGCGCGCGCGGCGCGGCTCGACAGCGGCGTCTCGGGCGGCTGGGTGTCGCGCGGGCCGAGCGCCACCCGCAGCCGGTCGACCACCCCGGGCCCCGCGCCCAGGTACCGCAGCGACGGGGCGAGGAGCGTCTGCACCACGAACAACGCCAACACCAGGCCGATCGCGAGCTCCACTGGACCTCCGCTGCGCTCGTATCGCGGGCCCGGGCAGAGGTGGGGTTGCTAAAAAATTCGCAGTCTGTTAATTCATTAACATCACCACCACCGGAGGCCCTCAGTGCCCACCGACGACGACCCGCCCGCGCTGTCGCGCCGCGAGCGGCAGCTGCTCGACATCGTGTACCGGCTCGGGCGCGCGACGGCGGCCGAGATCCGCGAGCAGCTGCCCGACTCTCCGAGTGACTCGAGCGTGCGCACGCTGCTGCGGCTGCTGGAGGACAAGGGGCACCTGACCCACGAGGTCGACGGGCCGCGGTACGTGTACCTCGCCACCCGCCCGCGGGAGGCGGCGGGCCGCTCCGCGCTGCGCCACCTGATCTCGACGTTCTTCGACGGCTCGGCCGACCGGTTGGTGTCCGCGCTGGTCGACGACGAGAAGCTCGACGGGCCCGCGCTCGACGAGCTGGCCCGCCTGATCGACGAGCGGCGCGCCGCACGGAAGGCGCCCGACGATCCGTCTCACTAGCCCCCTCAGCCCGTCCCTCTCCCCGATGTGGGAGGGCCGGAACATTCCCCCCCTGTCGACCTGGAGGTCCCGATGTCCGTGTGGCTCGCCCTGGCGGCGGGCGCGGTGTACGCGTCCGCCCTGTTGTTCGCCCGAAACGGCTCACCTGCGAGTCGGCGCGCCGTGTGGGCCACCGCCGCGGTGATGGTCCTGGCCCTGCCGCTGGGGTCACTCGCGCCGCGGTGGCCCGCACCGGCGGCCGCGTCAAACGGGGTGCTCGGCGCCGTGGGTGCGCTGCAGGAGCCCGCGTCGGGCGCCGTCCCCGCGCTGTCCGCGTCGGCGCCGTGGCTCGGGTCCGCGCTCCTCGTCGGGTGGGCCCTCGGCGCCGCGCTCGCCCTCGCGCGGGTCGCGGCCGACCTCGTAGCGGTGCACCAGCTGCGCGCCTCCGCGGTGGACCACCGCGGGGACGTGGCGTACACCGCTGCGATCGACGTACCGATGGCGGTGGGTGTGGCCCGGCCGGTGGTGCTGCTGCCGCTCGCCGCGCGGGGGTGGACCGCGGAGCGCCTGGCGCTGGTGCTGGCGCACGAGCGCGCGCACACCAGCGGCCACGACAACCTCTGGCTGCTGATCGCGCGGCTCGCGGCGGCGGTGCACTGGTTCGACCCGCTCGGGTGGTGGGCGGTGGCCGAGCTGCGCGACGCGTGTGAGCACCGCGCCGACGACCTGACGCTCGCCGGCGGCGCCGACCGGGACACGTACGCGCGGACGCTGGTGGAGCTCGCGCGCCGCGCTCCGGCGGCCGCGTTCGCGATGGCGCGACCGAGCCGGCTCGAGCAGCGGGTGCGCGCGGTGCTCGGCGAGCGTCCGCGGACCGGCGCGCTCGGCGTGGCGGTGCGGGCCGCGGCGGTCGCCACGCTCGCGGTCGGCGTGGCCACCGCTGCCCCGAGCGCTTCCCGGGTCCCGACCGGGCTCGCCGAGCGGCTCGAGCGCGAGGCCGACCGGCTGATGACGCTGCACCACCCCGAAGGGGTCGCCCTGCTGGTGCTCGACGCGCGCACCGGCGCGATCGTCGGCCGGGCCGACCGCGGCGGGATCACCGACCGCCCGATGCCGCCAGGTTCGGTGGTCAAGCCGTTCGTGGTCGCCGCGGCGCTCGAGGCGGGTGTGCCGGCGGACCAGGCGTTCACCGACGGGACGATGGCCTCGATCCTCGAGCGCTCGTCGAACACCGGCGCCCAGGCGGTGGCCGCGCGCGTGGGCCGCGGAGCGATCGAGGACCTGTTCCACCGGGTCGGCTTGCCGGTGTCCGACGCCCCGCTCGACGCGCTCGCGCTCGGGTCCGCGCCCGCGACGCCGGTCCAGGTCGCGGCCGCGTGGACCCACCTCGCGGGCCACGGCGCGATCCCCGCCGCCGCGGCCGCGCAGACCCGCGAGTGGCTGGTGGGCGCGGTGGAGGGACCGAACGCGACCGGCGGACGCGCCGCGGTCCCCGGGGTGCGGGTCGCCGGCAAGACCGGCACCGCGCCGCTGGCGAACGACGAGGTGTCGGCGAGCTTCGTGGGCCTGGTCCCCGCGGACGACCCGGACTTCGTGGTGCTGGTGACGGTGGCCGGCCCCGACGGGGACGAGCGGTGGGGCGGCGTCGTCGCCGCGCCGGCGTTCCGCCGGATCGTCGACGGGTGGTGACCTGCCGGGGGCCGGGCCTCGCGCCGACCCGACTGCTCACCTGACGCGCCGTCACTTCGCGCCGACGCCGACCCTCCCCACCGACACCGATCCGCTCACCCGCTGCGCAACCGCAGCGAAGTCCCGCACCAGCCGGGTGTCGGCAGCCACCAGCGGCTCGCGGACGATGCGCTCCGCGGCCTCGAGCTCGACCCGCGCCGCCTGGGCGTCGCCCTGCGTTATCAGCCGGTCGGCCGTGCCCAGCCGGATCCGCGCGACGCACCGCTGTTGGGTCGCCCGCACCTCGGCGAACGCCAGCAGCCGGTCCTGCTCGGCGGGATCGGGTTCGAGCGCGGCGAGGGTCACCGCTGCCCACGCGGCCGCGGTGGGCAGCTCGAGCTCGATGCTCTCC
>JBEBJC010001011.1:0-3273 GCA_040080105.1 Myxococcota bacterium | reverse complement strand
GTCCGGCACCGGCTGGAACGTGCTCTCGGTGGTGCGCGGGCCGGTCGCCGGCGCCGACAGCGGGGCGCCCCCGTCGGCGCGCCGCAGCTCGGACTCCGGCACCAGCGCCGACGTTTGGATCTGGCGCACCCGGCTCGACGAGGCCATCCGGTCGAGCGGGATCGGCTCGGTGTGGAACGCCACCTGCACCGACGAGCGGAGGTTCGCGCGGCTCGCCAGCTCGTCCCGGCTGAACTGCCGGTCGTCGCGCACGTGCCCGACCGTCGCCGACACGCTCGCCGACGCCCCCCACGCGCCCACGCCGAAGCTCCCTTGGGCGGCGGTCGACACCTCGGCCTCACTCCGGCCGGCCACCTCGAGCTCCATCGACGCGGTGAGGCGGCCCGCGTCGACCACGATCCGCTGGATGCCCATCAGCACCATCGTCGCGAGCAGCGACTGCCGGTCGCGCGCGAGGCTGCGGCGGGCGAGCGGCAGCAGGCTCGACAGGTCGGACGGGTCGATGGTGTCGGCCTGGCGCGCGGTGGCGCCCACCATCCGCCCGAGCTCCTGCGGCGACGGGGGTTCGGCGCCCTCGCGGAACTGCAGTTGCCCGTCCTGGCCGCGCTCGAGGCCGCGCACCCGGCGGGTCAGCCACTCGGCGGCGCGGTCCTCGTCGACCTGGTCGGCGGCGAAGTCGTCGGTCGCGGCGCTCACCGTCTGCAGCAGGTCGCTCACCGCTTCGAGCTGCTGCAGGTTGCTGGTCGAGATCGCCTGGAACACCCCGGTGATGAGTGAGGTCACGAACTCGGGGAAGTTCAGCGCGCGCTGTTGGTCGCGGATCGTGCCGGCGGCGGCGCGGACGCCGCGCGGGTCGAACCCGGTGTTCGCGGCGGCGGCGGTGGCGAGCGGCTCTCCCTCGAGCTGCTCGTCCATCCGCCGCTCGAGGTCGAGCAGCTCCGCCGCCGCGAGCGATACCTTCGCCATCGGCTCGGCGAGCTTGCGCGCGAGCGGGGCGTTGTCGCGCAGCTCCGGGTTCGACTCGATCACCGCCCGCACCGCGCGCCGCACCGCGGGCACGTGGGACGGCGCCTGGGGGGGCGCGCTCACGCGACGACCCCGCCGCCGGCCGCGAGCCACGCCTCGGCCGCCGCGATCACCGGCGCCCGCCGCCCGAGCGCCGCGGTGCCCACCTCGAGCCGGTGTGCCTCCGCCGCCACCCACCGCAGCACCCCGAGGCCGGCCACCGCCCGCGCGACGTGCCGGTCGGGCGCGACCGGTCGCCCGAGCACCAGCGGCGCGTGCCGGGCGACGAGCTCGGTGGGTCGACCCGGCCCGAGGGCGCCGACCACCCGCCGGTCCCGCAGCAGCGCGAGCGCGCGGCGGATCTGCGCCACCACGTCGCGCGCGGCGAACGCGGCCATCCCGACCGACCGGCGGGACAGGTCGGCCCCGAGGTCGGCCGCGAGCGCCCGCGCCCGCGCCTCGAGCCCGCCGATCCCGTCGGTGACCGGCGCCCGCCCGAGCGCGGCCAACGTCTCCACCAACGCGCGGAACCTCGCGTCGAAGGTCGTGTTCGGCTCCGGGCTCCCGGGGCCGCCGAACAGGCGCGAGTACTGGGCGAGCCGCTCGGGGGCGGTGAGGCGGTGTCGCTCGGCCCGCCAGAACCGGAGCAGCGGCCGGGCGTCGACGGGCAGCGTGATCCGCCCGGTCGCGAGCGCGCGGGCGAGCTCCTCCACGAACGGGAGCAGCCCGGCCTCCTCCGCCTGCCACGCCCAGTACAACGTGGCGGCCACCTGCAGCTGCGCCGGGATCATCGCCGCGGACGACAGCGGGGGCAGGTCGACCACCCCGAGCACGGCGGCGCCGTACACCGCCTGGGCGTCGTCGAGGTGCCGGGCGAGCAGCTCCTCACAGGTCACGAGCGACCGGTGCAACGTCACGGCGCCCTCCCCGGGGCGTCGGCGGCCGGCACCACCCCGACGTTCGGCGCCGCGCGGTCGTTGACCGCGGCGATCTGGATCTGGGACGCGAGCTTGTCGAGGGGGACGGTCTCGCTCTTGAACGCGACCCGGACCTCTCCGGCGAGGGTGGCCTTCATCTTCGCCTTGCTCTCGCTCGTGTCGTCCTGGCTGCTCGTGACCACGGTCTTGTGGGTGTTCTCGGTGAAGTCGTCCGAGAACCACCCGCCGCCGGTCCCGCTCTTCTCGGTCTTGTCGTCGTACAGCGACGCGCGGTTCTTCCGGCTCGCCTCGTCCGACGCGGTCACGTCGAACAACACCCGGGCGTTGATCATCCCGTCGGTGACCACGATCCGGTGGATGCCGAGCAGCACCATCGTCGCGAGCTGCTGCTGCCGCATCCGCGCGAGCTCGAGCCGCGCCGCGCGCACCAGCTCGGCCTCCGACCCCTCGTCGTCGAGGTCGAGCGACGACTCGAGCTTGAAGTGGGTCCGAACCGGCTCGAGGTCGTCCGACCGGGCGGCGAGCTTCGGCTTGCCGCCCGCCGTCTGCACCTGCAGCTGTCGGGGGAACTTGTCGGTGAGCCAGTCCCGGGCCGCGTTCTCGGTGATGTGGTCGTTGGCGAACTGGTCGACGGTGGTGGCGACCCCCTCGAGCAGCTTCGCGTACGCGTCCATCTGGCGGATCGAGGAGGTGACGATCGACTGGAACACCCCCTCGATCAGCCCGGACACGAACTTCGGGAAGTCGACCGCGTCCACGAGATCGCGGAACGCGCGGGTCCCGGCCTTCATCGCCCCGGCCTGGAAGTCCTTGCCGGCGAACTCGGGCTTCTTCGCGAGCCGGTCGGCGACCTTGTCCGCCCCGGTGGCGGCGAGCGCAGCCGCCAGCGCCTCGGTCGGGGCGCGGCGCTCGCCGAGGTCGGGGTTCGCCGCGTTCGGGTCGGCGAGGAACGACACCACCCGCACGAGCGCGTTCGCGAGCTTCGCCCGCTCGGGCGGCGCCAGCCGCTGGAACGCCTCGGACCGCGACAGCAGCCCGCGGACCTCCGACCGAACCTGATCGTGCGCCGGCTCGTTCATCGGGGCGCCCTCACCTGCGCAGGCGGGCCGGCGGGGGCCGCGGCGCCGGTGCCGGCCATCCCGGTGAGCGAGTCGAGCGCGCCCGAGTCGAGCAGCTTCTCCGGGGGCAGCGTCTCCGACCGGAAGTCGACCCGGACCTCACCGGTGAGCTGCGCCTTGACCATCGCGTTGCTGGTGGAGTCGTCGGCGACCGAGCTGCGCACGGTGGTCACGTGCTTGTTGTGGGTGTACCCGCCGCCCCCACCCCACCC
>JBEBJC010000095.1:0-14676 GCA_040080105.1 Myxococcota bacterium | reverse complement strand
GGATCGCGGTGACCAGGTTCGACGGGATCGCGAACCCCACGGTGTTCGCGTTGGTGATGATCGCGGTCGACATGCCGACGACCCGGCCGTCGAGGTCGAACAACGGCCCGCCCGAGGACCCCTGATTGATCGCGGCGTCGGTCTGGATGAACCCGGGCGACCGCGCGTCGAGGCTCGGCCCGGTGCCGAACGGGTCGCGCCCGAGCGAGCGCCGCTTGCCGCTGACGATCCCGGCGGTGGCGGTCGTGCCGAGCCCGAGCCCGTTGCCCATCGCCACCACCCAGTCCCCGACCTCGAGCTGGTCGGAATCGCCGAGGGTCACGAACGGCAGGGGGTCGCTGGTCTCGACCCGCAGCAGGGCCACGTCGAGTGAGGCGTCGCCGCCCACCATCCGCGCGGGGCGCGACGTGCCGTCGGACCACTCGAGCGAGATCGCGCTCGCCCCGTCGACCACGTGGAAGTTGGTCAGCACGAGCCCGTCGGGGGCGATCACGAACCCGCTCCCTTCGCCGGTCTCCGCCAGCCAGGCGTGTGGGCTCGCCTCCCCTGCGGCCTGCACGACCACGCTGACCACCGCCGGCTCCACCGCGTGGATCAGCGGCGCGAGGGACCGCGACGGGTCGTAGGTCGAGGGGGTGGGCACCGCGACCGGCTCCGCCGCCCACGCCGTGCCCCAGGTGAGCCCCCACGCGAGCGCCACGGGACCGAGTCCGAGGATCGACGAACTCGCCCTCACCCCCGATGGGGGGGGAGAGGGGGATCGGTGGGACAACTCCGCAGGACGGAGCCCGAGGACCGACAAGTGGTGCGGACCCATACCGAGAGGGTACCCCGAGTTCCCGGCTCCTGCGCGCGCGGTCACACCACGGTGATCCGATCGCGCAGCCAGTCGATCCGGCCGCGCACTCCGTCGGCGTACTGTTGTTGGATCCGGCGCGTGAGCGGGCCCGGCGTCCCGGTGCCGATCACCCGTCGGTCGAGGCTCGCGATCGGCGTGATCTCGGCCGCGGTGCCGCACATGAAGGCCTCGTCGGCCACGTACAGCGCGTCGCGGCCGAACAGCTGCTCGCGCACCTGGTACCCCTCGCGCTCGAGCATCTCGATCACGGTCTTGCGGGTGATCCCGGGCAGGATGTTCGCCACCGGCGGGGTCTTCACCACCCCGCCCTTCACCACGAACAGGTTCTCTCCGGTGCCCTCGGCCACGAACCCGTGGTGGTCGAGCATCAGGGCCTCCTGGAACCCGTCGTCGTTCGCCTCGTACCGGGCCATGATGCTGTTCACGTAGTGCCCGACGATCTTCGCCCGCGACAGGGCCGCGTTGGGGTGGTTGCGCGAGAACGAGCTGACCCGCAGCTTCACCCCGTGGTTCATCCCGTCGTCGCCTAGGTAGGCGCCCCACTTCCACGCGGCGACCACCACGTGCACCGGGTTGTTCCGCGCGCCCAGCCCCATCGCGCCCATCCCGAGGAACGCGATCGGCCGCAGGTACGCCTCGGTGAACCGGTTCGCGGCCAGCACCTGCGCACACGCCTCGTGGACCTGCTCGATCGTGAACGGGCTCTCGAGCCGCGAGATCTTGAGCGAGTCGAACAGCCGCTCGAGGTGCTCGTCGAGCCGCCAGATCCCGGCGCGGCCGTCGGGCTGCGGGTAGGCCCGGATGCCCTCGAACGCCCCGAGCCCGTAGTGCAGGGTGTGCGAGAGGACGTGGACCTTCGCGTCGGCGAACGGCACCAGCGCGCCGTCCATCCAGATGAAGTCGGACTCGATCCCCATGGTCCCTCCGTCGGGCCCCCTCGTACCCCGGCCGCTGCCCCCGGGCTGCTAACGACGCAGCCGAACCCGGCGAACGACGGCCGAGTCGTCGAGTACGGAGGCCTCCCTACTCGACGGCCTCGGCTCCGCGGCCTCCACTCCGAACGATAGCCCAGCTCCGCTGGGCCGAGTCGTCGCTCCGGCCGCTCCACCGAAGGCCTCCCTACTCGACGGCCTCGGCTCCGCGGCCTCCACTCCGAACGATAGCCCAGCTCCGCTCGGCCGAGTCGTCGCTCCGGCCGCTCCACCGAAGGCCTACGGCGTACGCACCACGATCGGCAACCCGAGCGCCTCGAGCTGCGGCCGGATCGACGCCAGGTCGCCGGCCACCACCCACGCCACCCGGTCCGGCGCGATCCACGCCTTCGCGGCGCGGTCGACCTCGGCGTGGGTCACCTGGGCGAGCCGCCCGAGGTCCTTCGCGCCGCTGTCGAGCGGGCGGTCGTGCGCCCACAGGAACCCGGCGTCGTCGAGCCAGGTGTCCACGGTCTCGCGGGTGTTGGGGAACGAGCGGAGCAGGGCGACCCGCATGTCCTCCGCCTCCGACGCGCCGACCGGGTTCACCCCGACGAACTCGCGGATCTCGCGCCGCAGCTCGGCGACCGCGGGCCCGGTCACGTCGGCGCGCACCTGGGTGGCGCACTGCACGAACGACGGACCGAACCGCTCGGTCGCGACGCAGCTCGCGCCGTAGGTCCACCCTTTGTCTTCCCGCAGGTTGCGGTTGATCCGGCTGATGAACGCCCCCCCGAGGGCCTCGACCGCCACGTCGAACGCGACCGCGTCGGGCCCGGTGGGCGAGCCGCCGGGGACGAACGCGCGGATCGCGGACTGGGGAGCGCCGGGGATGTCGACCACGTACAGGGCCTCGCGATCGAACGGCGCCGCCACCGCGGTCACGTCGGTCCGGGTCCCACCGGTCCACCCGGCGAACCGCGCCTCGAGCAACGGCAGCAGCTCGGCGGCGGTGAGGTCTCCCCCCGCGACTACCGCGACGTTCGCCGGCGCGACCACGTCGGACCACAGGCGTCGCACCGACGCGGTGTCGAGCTTGCCGAGGGACGCCTCCGTCGGAGACCGGCCGCGGTACCCCTCGCCATACTGGAGCGCGAGCTGCACGCGGTCGGCCGCCCCTGCCGCCTCGCGCAGCTGCAGCTGCAGCCGCTGGATCCGTCGGCCGCGCACCAGCTCCAGGTCGGCGTCGGCGAACGCCGGCTCTCGGATGGTCTTCGCCCACAGGTCGAGCGCTGGCTCGAGCGACTCGCGCAGGCCGCGGATCTCGACCGTGCCGAGGTCACCAGCCGCGCCGGTCGACAGCTGCGCGCCCAGCGCGCGCACCGCGCCCGACAGCGCCGCCGCGTCCATCCCGCCCGCGCCCTCGTCGGCGAGATCGAACGTGGTGGACACCAGCCCCTCGAGCCCGACCGGATCGAGCGACTCGCCGCCGCGCACCACCAGGCGCACGTCGAACGTCGAGGTCGGACGGCGGGGCAGGATCAACACGGGGATCCCGTTGGACAGCCGGTGAACCTCGACCGCGGGCGGAACCCACGCCGACGGCGCCAACGGACCCGGCAGCGCGCCCCACGCCAGCGAAGTGAACCACGTGATCATCGGCCACCTCCCTCGGACGCCGCGGACCCGGCCGGACGCTCGGTCTTCTTCGACTTCTTCGGTTTCTTGGGCTTCTTCGAATTCCGGAGGACGGAGTCCGAGGACCAACGTTTGGTGGGCGCGGGCGCGGGCGCGACGACGGGCCGGTCGGCCTCGGGCAGGATGTGGAGCACGACCCGCGGCGTGTGCACCACCGCGGCGCCTGCGGCGACCACCGACGCCGGCGTGGCGCGGTCGAACCGGGCGAGGTCCTCGGCCACGCAGTCGGGCACCCCGCTGAAGAACATGCAGGTCTGGGCCACCTCGGCCTTCCCCAGCACCGGCTCGAGCCCGTCGAGGTACCGCAGCCGGTACTCCCGCCGCACGGCGTCGAGCTCGGCCGCGGTCGGCGGCGCACCGGCGAGCACCTGCGCGAGCACCTCGTCGACCGCCGCGACCACCTCGTCGGTGGTGTGGCCGTCGGCGGCGGTGGCGCGGATCTGGAACACGCTCGACGTCTTGGCCGAGCCCTGGAACACCGCGACCTCACGCGCCACCTGGCGCTTCTCCACGAGCTCGCGCACGAGCCGCCCGTCGCGGCCGTCGCCGAGGATCGACGCGAGCAGGTCGAGCTCGGCGTCGGGCTGGCTCGCCGCCGCGGGCGAGTGCCACGCGATCCACACCTTGCGCTGGGGGACCGCGCGGTAGTCGCGCACCTCGACCGATGCCCGCAGCGCCGGGTCGACCACCGGCGCGCGCGCCGGCTCGGGGCCCCGCGGCACCTTGCCGAACGTGTCGTCGATCCACTTGCGCGCCTCGGCGGGGTCGAAGTCGCCCGCCACCACCAGCACCGCGTCGTTCGGGGTGTACCACGAGCGGAAGAACCCCGACACGTCGTCGAGCGTGGCGGCTTCGAGGTCGGCGTGGCTGCCGATCGTCGGGTGGTGGTACCCGTGGGTCGACGGGTACAGGCTCTGGTACAGCACCATCCGGGCGTCGCCGTACGGGACGTTCTCGATCCGCTGGCGGCGCTCGTTCCGCACCACCTCCCGCTGGTTGTCGAGCTTGTCTTGGGTGAGCGTCTGCACGAGCCCGCCCATCCGGTCGGCCTCGAGGAACAACGCCAGCGGCATGAACTCGCGCGGCACGACCTCGTAGTAGTTCGTGCGGTCGATGTTGGTGGTGCCGTTGAGGTTCGCGCCGACCTTCTCGAGCGGGGCGAAGTACTCGTCGGGCTGGTTCGGTGAGCCCTGGAACATCAGGTGCTCGAACAGGTGGGCGAACCCGGTGCGGCCGGTGACCTCGTCCTTCGACCCCACGTGGTACCACACGTCGACGGCGACGAGCGGGACCGACGGGTCGCGGATCAACACGACGTCCAGGCCGTTGTCGAGCTCGTACCGCTCGGACGGCAGCGCTGGGCCGGCGGCGGCAGAAGTGGCGAACCACGCGATCACGGGACCTCCGGACCGCGCTGGTAACACCGGTTCAGCGCGGGTCCACGTCCGGCTCTGCGCGAGGCTCGATCGCGAACACCCCGAAGGTGTAGTTCAGCGGCCCGCGGATCGCGTCGAACCGATCCCCGATCACCATCGTGGCGGCGCCGCTCCAGTCGTGCAGCTCGTCGTCGACGATCACCTGGTCGAGCCCGGAGATCTCCTGCACCAGCCACTGCCCGAACCCGAGGTCGGGGTCGACGAGCTCCACGTCCTGGATCTCGACCAGCACCGACTCCCACTCCTCACCGAGGTCGCCCACCGCCACCACCTCGGGGGCGGGCAGCGCGCCCGAGCCGACCCACCCGACCCACGGCCGGGTCGAGTCGAACAGGTCGACCTCGGTGAGATCGTAGTACTCGTTCAGCGTGCCGGACACGTCGATCCGGTCGCCGGGGACGAGCGAGCCCCAGGTGTACTCCCAGCCCGTGCCCAGGTACACCCAGATGCCGGACTCGGGCCCGCCGGCCTCGTCCTGCGCAAACACCCCGTCCTCGTCCACCGCGGTGACGGCGAGCGAGTACAGCTCGACCTCCGCTCCCAGGTCGACCTCTCCGCGCTGGAGCGCGTACGGGGTGGAGGCGTACGCGGACACGTCGTCGGCGTCGCGCGGCTCGAGCACGAACTCGCCGTCGTCGAAGTTCAGCACCCCCACGATCGAGGCGAACCCTGCGCCGACGGGGAGCTCGGAGGCGTCCCACCCGTACAGCTGCGCCCCGACCACCACGCTCGCCGCCCCTTGGCTCACCGAGAACCGGCCGGCGCCGAGGTCGGGGTCGGCGAGGGTCACGTCGTCGACCTGCACCAGCACGCCCTCCCAGTCCTCCGCCGCCGGAGGCTCGAGCTCGGCCACGGCCACGACCTCCGGGGTGGGCAGATCGCCGCTGCCGGTCACCCGCACGTCGCCCGCGCCGCTCGCGAGGTTCACCTCGGTGAGGTCGAAGTACTCCTCGTACACCCCGGTCACCTTGAGCTCGTCACCGAGCTCCACCGGCCACACCGCGTCCCACCCGAGGTCGCCGAACACCCACACCGCGGACCACGCGCCGCCGGCCGGATCCTGGACGTAGAATCCGAAGTCACCGGTGGCGGTGACCACCACCCCGCGCAGCTCGACGGTCGTGCCCTCGGCGACCGCGCCCTGCTGCAGATCGAACGGCGTGGCCACCACGACAGGGTCCGTCGTGCCGGGGGTGCCGGTGTCGGTCGTCCACGTCCCCGAGTCGGACTCGGTGCCGGTACGGGTCCAGTTGGTGGTGGTCGAGCCGGTGTCGGTCCAGGTCTCGTCGTCGGTGTCGATCTGGGTCAACGTGGTCGGGAACTCGAACCCGTCGTCGGTGGTCGAGGGCTTACCGCCACAGGCGAGCATCGCGAGGAACACTCTGGGCCTCCCCGCTACGGATACGCCGGCGGGCCGTTACGGGCCGGTATCGGGATGTGTCACGTCACCCGAGGGCGAGCGCCTGGACTTCGTCGACCCGCTCGCTCGCCACCAACAACTGGAGCTGATCCCCACCCGACACCATCCGATCCGCCGCGGGCTGAACCTCCCACGACCCGCCCCCGCCGCGGATCGAGACCACGGTGAGCCCCAGCGCCCCGAGCGTGGCGACGGTCCGGCCGCGCAGTGACGAGGCCGGGTTCACCGTGACCTGCACCACCACCAGCACGGTGTCCCCCACCCGGTGCGCGCCGACGACCGACGGGTGCAGCGCTGCGGACGCGAACAGCGGCGCGGCCAAGCGGGACGTGCTCACCGACACCTGCACGCCGAGCGTCGCCTTCACCTTCTGCGCGAGCCGCTGATCGAACAGCCGCATCACGATCGGCACGTCTGGGGTGAGCTCGCGCAGGTCCATCGCGATCTCCATGTTCGCGAGGTCGTCGTCGGTGGCGAGGATCACCGCGCGGGCCCGCTCCGGGTGTAGGTCTCGCAGCAAGTTCTCGGACCGCCCGTCTCCGATCACCACCTCGACCCCGAGCTGGCGCGCCCGATCCACGAACGGCCCGGCGGCGTCGCGCTCGATCGCGAACACCTCGACCTTCATCGCGCGGAGCTCCTCGACGATTCGAAACCCGACCGAGCCGAGGCCGCACACGATCACGTGGCCGCTCGTCGTGGACGCCATGATCCCCACCCACACGCGCGCGTTCGCTTGTTTGTTCATCAGGTCGAGCCCGAGGCGCAAGATGCCCTCGGACACCAGGATCACCCCGATCAGCGGCTGAAGGTAGTGCATCAGCTGCGCGAGCGGGTGCTCGGGCGTGGACTCGAGGTGCTCGAGGAACAGCAGGCAGTACGAAACGAAGAACGCGTACGACCAGCTGGGGGGCGGCTCACCGGGCGCGTGCCCGTACTCGTGCTCGACCACCGCGCCGATCGCCGCCACCACCACCAACACCAGCGGGCGGGCGATGGCCCTCGCCGCCCACCCGGCATACATCGCCTCGCGGCGGAGCCAGGTGAGCGCGGCGTTCCCGTATCCCCGGGGCGGCGTCGACCGGGGCAATTCCGAAGGACGGAGTCCGAGGACCGACAATTCGACTAGATCGCGCCCGGGACCGGCGTGTCGTCGGGGTTCCCGCAGTAGCAGCGGTTGTCGGCGTCGGGCTCACCGTGCCACAGGCAGGTGGTCCCGTTCTCCTCCATCAGGTCTTCCTCGTCCTTACAGAACTTCTGCATCCGCTCGCCCACGTCGCAGAACGCCTCTTCGAACTCGGTGGACCTGCCCCAGATGCGGCCTGCTTCGTTCACCGCGTCGAACCCGTAGAACGGACCGTAGTCGGAGCCGTCCGGGGTCAGCGCTTCGCCGCCGATCAGGCACTCGTCGCCCGCGGTGTCGATGGCGCCGGCCAGCTCCCGCAGGTCGCCGCAGCTGCCGTTGGTGATCAACACGCCGAACGACAGGCGGTCGTCGTCGAGCGGGGTCGACCAGGTGCGCAGCAGCACGGTGTAGCCGATGCCGAGCTCGGTGGCCGGGATCGTGCAGTACTCGGGGGAGCCGCGGCCGGCGGTGGCGGGCTCGCCGTTGATGCCCTCGGTGTTCGGGCAGTTCGCGAGGGACACCGGCACTTCGTTGCCGAGGCTGTCCTCGTACTGCACGACGAAGTCACCGATCTCGACGCCGGGGGAGCCGGTGTAGTACACCGACAGGCCGGCGAGGAGGTCGAGGTCACCGTCGTCGAACACGTTGTCCGGGTAGGTCCACTTGGCGGCGCCTTCGTCCGGCCGGGGGGACAGCGCTTGGGTCCAGTAGGCGACCTCGGGGTCGACCCAAAGGCAGACCTCGTCGCCCGTGCCCACGAACGAGAAGGTGACCCCGCCGAACGCGGTGGTCTGCGGGGCGCCGACCTCGGCGTAGATCGTGGCGGCGCGGAGCTCGTCCACGGTCGCCACGTCGGCCGGGACGATCTCGCCGCCCTCGGGGCCGGTGAGGATCCAGATGTCGTCGACCGGCGTGGCCTGCGCGAACAGGAAGTCGCCGGAGTAGTCACAGCTCGCGAGCGCCAGCGCGCCTGCGAGCACGAGAAGGGTCGAGCGGACCGTCAACGTGTTCATCACTGCACCACGAAGTCGAGGTAGAGGTCGGGCTCTTCGTAGATGTCGGACCACACGTGCCCTTCGGGGGCGGTGTAGTCGCCATCCGTGATGTAGGTCGACGGGAAGTTCAGCGTGTCGACGTACGCCGCGCCCCCGTAGAAGTTCGAGTTGTACCAGTTGTTGATGAACCCGGAGGCCGGGTTGCAGGTCGTGTACTGGTAGGTGGTGGTCGACGGCGCGTCCATCCAGCCCCACAGGCTGAACCCGGTGCAATCTTCGCCCGGGGTGCAGTTCTCCTGGTTCTGATCCCAGAAGAACTCCTGCTGCCACAGGGTGAAGTCGGCGACGTAGTAGCCGTCTCCGTTGTCGACGAAGTCCAGGTCGAGCTTGTCGATCTTCTCGTCGTCGTTGCGGTCTTCGTACGCGGTGAGCCGGATCTCGCTGTCCGACGTGACCGCCAGCAGGTCGAAGCAGGTCTGCTGGATGTACTCGCCGTCCTCGACCTCGGCCCCGCTCGGGTCGACGATCGGCTGGCCGACGGTCTTGAACCAGTCGATCATCTCGTCGTAGTCCACGTACCGACCGCTCACCAGCTTGCAGGTGAGGAAGTCGAGGCACGGGTACCGCAGGTCACCCACGGTGGTCCCGCCGTACGGGTACGCGTCGCCCGACACCCCGTCGATGTACTGCGGCCCGACCTCCGGGTGTGGGAACCGCTCGATCACGTTCGCGGGCGCGACCGACGGGAACACGCCCAGGTACACCGGGCCCATCAGCTTGATGTCCGGGCCGATGGTGACCGTGTTTCCGTCTGCGTCCTGGATGTCCCGGGTGATCGCCTCCACCGGCACGAACACGCGACCCCGCATGTTCCGAATCAGCAGCCCCTCGTCCCACGAGCAACCGGGGACCGCGGACGCCGCCAGCAACACCAATCCGATCGTGATGCGCTTCATGGATTCCTCAGAACTCGTACCGGGCGCCGAACTGCAGCTGCAGCGGGTCCTGGCGGAAGATGGTCTGGTTGCGGTTGTCGGAGTCGATGAACCCGCCGTTGCCGAACTGCGGCGAGAGGTTGTTCAGCACGTTCTCGGCGGTGACGGACACCTGGAACTTACCCTTGCGCACGTCGATGTCCTGGGCGAACCGGAGGCTCACGTACCACCACGGGTTGAACCGGATGTACGTGCCCCGCGGGCGCACCCGGATCGAGTAGCCCGGGAACGGGGTCTCACCGACGTAGAACCGCTCCTCGGGGTAGCCGTCGGAGTACAGGAACAGCAGCGACACCTGCTGGGTCCACGGGTCGGTCGGGAGATCCCAGAACGCGTAGCCCTGGGCCGCGTGCCGGATGTCGGTGGCCAACCGCCCGTAGTTGTACTGGGTCTGCGGGTCGATCATGAACGCCCCGGTGAGCGCGGACTCGGTCGAGCCGATCGACTGGGTGTAGCTGTAGTTCAGCTGAGCGGCCCACCGGCGCGATTCGATCTTGCGCACGCCCATGTCCCACCGGAAGTAGTCGCGCTTCGACAGCGCCGGGGTCCGCATCCGGGGGTACGTCTGCAGGAAGTCCGCGAACCGCGACCCGATGACCGCCGAGCCGTCGCTGTCCCAACTCAGGTTGCGATCGTCGGCGGTGTACAGGTACCGGGTGAACTTGCCGGTCATCGTGGTGAACAGGGCGACATCCTGCACGATCTCGCGCTCGGCGTTGAGCATCAGCTCGTCGATGCGCGGGGTGCGGAGGTTCTCGTACGCGACGTTCAGATTTTCCTTCGGACCGACCGAGTACAGGTACGACTGGCTGTTCATGAACCCGGTCAAACCCGCGTCGCCGGCGCCGAGGAAGTACTCCCCGAGGTACAGCTTCGAGCCGTACGAGGCCGCGGAGGTGAACGAGGCGATGCCCAGCCGACCCGTGTCGTTGAACCGGCCGTAGCCGGTGGCGATCTTCGTCTTCTGGTCCTTGAAGGGGTCCCACGCCGCGAACAGGCGGGGCCCGAGCAGCGCGCCGGTGAGCACCGGCTCGCCGAGGTCGTTCCGCATCACGAACGTGTCGAACCGCGAGCCGTAGTTCACGGTCAGGTTGCTGACCGGCTTCCACGAGTCCTGCGCGAACACGTTGTACTCGGACGCGGAGGTCCGGAACTTGATGGGACCGGTGATCTCGAGCCAGTAGAAGCTCTGGAACGAGTTCGGGTCGAAGTTCACCTCGTTGATGTCGATGTACAGCGAGTTGCCCGAGAACCCCTGGATCTGGTCCCAGATCTGCTGCACACCTTCGAGGCCGAACTTCAGGTCGTGGGTGCCGCCGAACGGATCTTCGACCGACAACACCGACAACTTGGTGCTCGCGGTGTAGTTGAACCGGTCGTCGAAGTAGTACTGGCCCCAGTTGACCGAGTTGTACGCGCCGTTCAGGCCGACGTGACCCGGGGTCTCCCAGTCGAGGTCGCCCTCACCCTCACCCGGGCGACACGGGTGGTTGTCGCTGCTGCGGTTGTGGGTACACGGCACGGGACCCTGCTCGATGTAGGTCTTCTGCAGCGTGAGGGTGGTGTCGAGGTTCATGTCGGGCGACAGGAACCACTGCCACTTGTTCACCGACACGAACCCGCCCTGCGCCTGGCGACCCTGCGCCTCGGGCTTGTAGTACGGATCGAACTGATCGATGTTGTCGATCGTGGTCGGGTTGGTCTGCAGCAGCGACGACAGCCGGTGCTCGGGGTTCGGCTGGAAGATCAGCTTGGTGAGGAGGTAGTTGCCCTCGTAGTCGCGCGCCTGCGGGATCCCGGTGTTCGCGATCACCGAACGCGCGTTCTCGTACGCGAGGAAGAACCACGCCTTGTCGCGGATCAGTGGACCCGACAACGTGGACGACACCTGGGTGAGCTGGAACTGCGAGTCGAACCCGGTGGGCGCGATCTCGATGCCGTCGGAGGACAGCCGCTCGTCGAGCTTCGGCGCGAAGTTCCCGTTGGTGTAGTACACCGCGCTGTTGAACTCGAGGTTGTTCGTCCCGGTCTGGGTCACGATGTTGATGATGCCGCCGGTGGACGTGCCGTACTCCGGCATGTACGCGCCGAGGAGCACCTCGATCTGCTGGATCGCGTCGAAGTTGAAGTTCAACGAGAAGGTGCCGGTCACCGGATCGGTGATGTTGGCGCCGTCCAGCATGTAGGTGTTCTCGTTCGACGCGCCGCCCGCCATGTTCGGGTTGCCGCCCGAGCCGGCCTGCACGCCCGGAACGGTCTGCACCGCGGTCTGGTAGGTCCGGCCCGCCGGGATCCGCTCGAGGAACTCCTTCGTGAGCACGCTGCCGGTCGAGGTGTTCTCCACGTCGACCGCCTTGCGCTCGGCGGTGACCACGAGCTCCTCGGTGGAGGCGGCGCTCAGCTTGATCTGCTGCACCCGGGTGCGGTTCAGATCGATGGGGATCCCTTCGATCGTCACGCCAGCGAACCCGGACTTGGTCGCGCGCAGCGAGTAGATGCCCGGAGGGAGCTCGGTGAACAGCGCTTCGCCGTTCGCGTCGGACGCCCGCTCCTGCACACCACCGATCAGGTTTTCGCCGGCGAGGGTGAGCGTCACCGAGGGAACCGGCAGCTCCATCTCGTCGTCGACGACGACGACGCGGAGCTGACCGGTGGTGATCGCCCACGCGGGGGCGGACGATACCAGGACGAGGATCGCCGCGACGTGCGCGAGGATCGATCGGCCACTGATCAAGAAGAGTCGGAGCATTCCCTCACGTCTCCCGGGTTGCGGAAGCAACCCTCGAACCTACGATTTCATTTGACCATGTCGTCGGACCGACGACTGGATCGGGGCAGCTAGGGGTACAAGACGGTGCGGAGGAAGTCAACTGCGTCGCTGCTGCGATCCGCCTGTCGCTCCGTTCCGCCGCCGGGTGCTCCTAGCTGTGACTACCGAGCGGCCCCCGTTAACCCGGCCCCCGCACGCGTCACCCCCTTTCTCGAACCGCCGCGGGCGGTTAACAGAGAACTTCCGCGCGGCGAGCGCGTGGAACAGAATTCGACCGGTGGGCGGGAGACCGATCCCACCGAAATGGAGCAGAGATGATCGGTACTCGCCCTCCGGGCAGCGGGTTTCTCGGTTCTCGCCCCCGGGGTCTTCTCCGCCGGGCGGCGTTCGCTGCGGTGCTGATCCTCGGGGTGGCCTCGGCGCCGGCGGAGGCGACCACGTTCTCCCCGCTCACGATCGAGCAGTACACCGACGCGTCCGCCTACATCGTCGAGGGCACCGTACTCGAGGTGTGGACGGATCTCGAGGCCGACAGCGGCATGGTCTGGACCCGCGCCCGCGTGGCGGTGTCCGACACGCTGAAGGGCCCCGATCGTCCGGTGGAGCTCGTGGTCAGCAGCCCGGGCGGGGCGTTCGGTGACTACGAGATGCACGTGCCCGCGGCGGCCGTGTTCTCGCCGCAGGAGGAGGTGTTCCTGTTCGTCGCCGATCGCGACGGCCGCCTCACCGTGGTCGGCTCGTTCCAGGGCAAGTACTCGATCCGGCGCGCCCCGGGCGACAGCCGCTCGTACGTCCGCACCTGGCACACCTCGCGGAACGTGCCGTTCGACGCGCGGTTCCTTCCGCACCCGGCGCCCGAGGACCGGCTGTACCTCGAAGACCTGCGCAGCCAAGTGCGGGCCCAGCTCGACCGCCCGTGGGACGGCGCGCCGATCCCCGGCGCGTCGCAGCAGTACCTCGAAGCCATCAACACCCCCGCGCGGAGGAACCCGTGAACACTCGTTTCGTCGCTCGGTTGGGCGGGTCGATCGTCGCCCCGTTGGGTGTGTCGCTCCTCGCCCTGGGTGTGTCGGCTCCCGCCTTCGGGTGGAAGCACATGGAATTCATCTGGCTCCCCGACGACTTCCCGCTGGAGTACTGGGTCGCCGACGACGGCAGCGCGAACTCGGAGGAAGCGTGTGAGGCCTCGGGCGGCCTCCACGGGTGCTGCGAGGAGACCGTCCCGGCCGGGTACTGCACCACGGTCTCCGCCGAAGGGTTCGACGCGTGGCACGCCGCCGAGTGCGCCGAGTTCGAGGTGGAGTACCAGGACGTGTCGCCGAACATCGGTTCGGCGGTGGACGGCCGGTACCAGATCACGTTCAACGATCCGGCGAACCAGAACGACCTCGGCACCCTCGCGGTCACCTACAGCGTCAAGGGCCAGACGGTGTTCAGCCTCGACGGGGTCAACTACGGCCACTTCGAGTCCACCGACATCGTGTTCAGCAAGGACCAGGAGTTCGCGACCAACGAGGACGTGGCCGCGGGCGACTGCAACCAGGCCTCCAACATCCGCGGGGTCATGACCCACGAGATCGGCCACTCGCTCGGCATGGATCACTCGTGTGAAGACCCGAACAAGCCCGAGCAGGGCGGCGGGCCGTGCCCCGATCCCACGCTGCTCGCGGCCACCATGTACTGGTCGGAAGGGCCGTGCGAGACCGAGGCCATCGACATCAACGAGGACGACATCGAGGGGTTCAACGCGCTGTACGGCCCGTACGCGACGTTCACCTGCTCGCATCAGGTGTCGGACGACCTGTCGATCGGCGTGGTCCCGTTCGACCTGAAGTGTGTGGTCGTGAGTGACTCCCTCGGCGAGGTCGACAGCGCGAGCTGGAACTTCGGCGATGGCGGCACCTCGACCGACATCAACGCGACCCATACGTACACCGAGCCCGGGAACTACACGATCCAGCTCACCGTTCACGGGGAGCGCGAGCAGTGCGGCGCCGACGGGTGGGAGAACAACTACCGCAAGGTCGGGTACGTTCGCGCGTGTGGCGAGCCGGTCCCCGCGTTCGCGGTGGAGCACTCCGACGGCCTGAAGTACCGGATGCTCAACGACTCGGACGTGTCGGTGTACGGCTGCTTGTCGAACATCCAGTGGGACGTGTTCAAGGGTGACAGCACGAGCGGCGAGCCGATCGAGTCGTTGTCCGGCATCACGGCGTGGGAGCCGATCATCGAGTTCCCGGAGCCCGGCACCTACACCGTGGTGATGAACCTCGGCGGGATCGGCGGCACCGGCGCAGCGAAGGTCACCTTCGAGGCCAAGAACTTCCGCGGCGAAGGCCGTGGTTGCTCGACGGTCGACGGGGTCGGGGCCGGGGTGGGCCTGCTCGCGCTGCTCGGGCTCGCCGCGCGCCGCCGCCGGTAGTTCGAGCGATCGGCGGGCTCCCTGCTGTCCGCCGACCCGCGGTC
>JBEBJC010000094.1:0-14677 GCA_040080105.1 Myxococcota bacterium | reverse complement strand
CGCCAGACCGAACACGACCCCCCCCCCGACCACAATGAACCGCGACATTTCGCCCCCCGAGCCCAGATAATGGTGCCTCGCCGTCGCCGCTACGGCTGCACCGAGCGGCACACCGCTTCACCTAGCGTGCAGAACCCTGGAGAGGCCGCTCGGGCCTGGGCCGGGCCAGCACGCGGACCAACCCATACGTGCCCCCCGCGAGGCCGAGGGGGAACGTGGACAGGAGCGAGCCCACCGACCATCCCTGCGGCGCGCCGTCGGGCCACCAGTGGTTGGGCGTCAGGAACAGCGCTCCGAACACCAGCGCGGACAGGACGTTGGACAGCGCGGCCAATGCCGCCGGCCCCAACAGGGTGCACCGGCGGCACGACAGCGCCGCCACCATCCAGAACCCCGTGGCCCAGGCCACCGCCAGGAGCAGGTGGGCCATCGCGGTGGCGAGGAACTCGAGGGTCGAGAACGCGTACAGGGGGAGCATCCGACTCCAGGGGTGCACCCTCAGCTTGACCCGCGGTGGCGCGGGCGAACGTGAAACCTCCACCCGACTCGTTAACCCCGAGGTCCGGCCCGCCGTCACTCGGCCGGCGGAGGGGCCGCCTTCTCCCGTTCGCGCTCCCTCTTCTTGAAGTAGCCTCGCAGCAACACGTTGTGCTGCATCGCCTCGAGGTCCTCCGACAGCAGGCGCGAACCTTCGTCGAGGTTCGACAGCACGGACTTCAGGTCGGCTGCCGCCTGCGGGTCTCCCAGCACCACGCCGGCCGGGGTGGTCGCGTCGGCGGTGCCGCGGTCGAGCCGCGCGACCACCGCCGTGGCGTGCTCGGTGACCTGGCGCAGGTCGCGGATGCTGTCGGTGAGCGAGCCGTACAGCTCCTCGTCGGTCGCGAGGTCGTTGGGCAAGCTCCCCTCGCGGTTCAGCTTCCCGGCGAAGGTCGACAGCGACGCGGTGAGCTGCTGCGCGTTCGCCGAGGCGACCTCCAACGCCGAGACCGTGGCCTCGAGCTTCGGGTACAACGTGTCGTCGGCGATGAGGCGCGCCGCGCTCCCCTCGCTCGACGCGAGCTGCGACGTGAGCGCGCGCAGGTCGGCCGTGATCGCCAGCAGGTTCTCGTTGTTCCGCTGGAGCATGTCCTTCATGTCGTCGGTGGTCACCGACGCGCCCACCTCGAGCACCGCGCCGTCGGCCACCAGCGGACCGCCCGGGGTGCCGTCGTACAGCACCACGATCTTGTTGCCGATCAACCCGTCCGTCCCGACCCGCGCCACCGCGTCGGCCGGGATGAACTCGGCGGCCGCGCGGTTGATCGCGAACCCGACCTCGACCGCGCTGCCCGTCGGCCCACCGTGGAACCCGAGGGTGCGCACGGTACCCACCTTCAACCCGGAGAACCACACGTTGTCGCCGACCTGCAGGCCGCCCACGTCGTCGAACACCGCGCTCACGGCGATCTTGCGGGTGAACCGCTCCCCGAGGTCGCCCACCGTCAGGATCGCGCCTCCGAACAACGTGATGGAGAGGGCGATGAACAGCCCCACGATCACGGCACGTCGATTGGTGTCGGTCCTCACGTCGCGCCCCGTTGAACGAAGTTGTAGTCGTAGAAGCCGCGCACCCGGGGGTCGTCGCTCGCGAACACCTCGTCGAACGTGCCGACCCTCTCGATCCGGCCGTCGAGCAACATCGCCACCCGGTCCCCCACCCCCAGGGCGCAGGTCAGGTCGTGCGTGATCACCACCGCGCTGGTGCGGTAGGTCCGCCGGACCTGCAGGATCAGCTCGTTGATCTCGGCGCTGGTCACCGGATCGAGCCCCGCGGTGGGCTCGTCGTACAGCATCACCTCCGGGCGGAGGATCAGCGTGCGCGCGATGCCGATCCGCTTGCGCTGCCCGCCCGACAGCTCGGACGGCATCCGCCGCCGGGTGTCGGGGAGCCCCACCGCCGCCAGCGCCTCGTCGACCCGGTCACCGACCTCCGCCGCCGTGAGCTCGGGGTTGTGCATCGTCAGCGGGAACTCGAGGTTCTCGGCCACGTTCATGCTGTCGTACAACGCGCTCCCCTGGAACGAGAACCCGACGCGGACCCTCAGCGCGTCGAGCTCGCGCGGCCGCAGCTCCGCGATGTTCCGGCCGAACACCCGCACCTCGCCGGCGTCGGGAGGGAGCAGCCCGACCACGAGCTTGATCAGCACCGACTTTCCGCTGCCCGAGCGCCCGAGGACCACCACGTTCTCGGCCCGCGCGACGTCGAGGTCCACCCCGCGCAGGACCACGTTGTCACCGAACGCTCGGGTGAGCCCGCGGATCGCGATCACCGGCTCGGTCATCCGAGGTCCCGGACCCAGTTGATGACCTGTACGATCAGCACCTCTTCGATGAACACGACGAACATCGACGACACGACCGAGGCGTTCGCTGCCCGACCCACGCCCGCGGTGCCTCGGGTGGCGTTGTACCCCTGGTAGCAGGAGATGATCCCCACGGTGAACCCGAACACGAACGCCTTCGCGACCGACGACCACAGGTCGAGGAAGCTGATGGTCGAGAACCCGGACTTCACGAAGCTCGCGAGGCTCGCCGACTCGTTGCCGCGCACGTTGAGGTACGACCCGAGCAGCCCGACCAGGCAGCAGTACACGGTGAGGGCCGGGACCATCAGCGTGGTCGCGAGGGTGCGGGTCACGACCAGGAACTCGAACGGGCGGGTGGCCGAGACCTCCATCGCGTCGATCTGCTCGGTGACGCGCATCGAGCCGAGCTCGGCCCCGATGCTCGACCCGACCTTCCCCGCCGCGATGAGCGCGGTGATCAGCGGCGCGAGCGATCGGATCAGCGCGATCGTGATCATCGACGGAAGCCACGAGGTCGCGCCGAACTCGGCCAACGCGGGTCGGGACTGCTTGGTGAACACCACCCCGGTGACGAACCCGGTGAGGGTGATCAGCGGGATCGACCGGACACCGACCTCGTAGCACTGGTTCACCAGCTCGCGCAGGTGGTACGGCGGTCGGGCGATCGCGACGAGGGCGCGCGCGACGAACTGGCAGCCGTCGACCACACCGAGCGCGAACGCGTCGACGGCCGGAGACACGACGACGCGTGGAGTGGACACGCTGGGTCCGTATCCCGCGGCGGCGCAGGACGTTCGGTGAACACGGCCATGGAGGCCCGTGAAGTCCACGCGCACCTGGCGGTCGCCTCGAGCGGCGCCGCCCGTCCCCGACGACGACGAGCCGCGACGTTCGCCCGATCCGGCGCCGCTCACGAGCCGAGCGCGCGCCTCGCCCGCTGGCGCCACACCACCGACCGCGCGTCCCGACCGTACGTCGCCGCGACCGCGGCGCGCAGCTCGGTCGCGTCCGCCGTCCGTCCGGCCCGGGCCAGCAGGTCCGCGGTCAACAGCCGCGCTTCGGGCAGGTAGTCCCGGTCGTCGGCGAGCGCGGCGAGGGCGGTGAGCGCGGCCGCCAGGTCCCCGCGGTGGTGCGCGAGCGCGAGCTCGGTCGACCGGCTGACCCCGTCGTCCGGGTCGGCCGCCACCACCTCCGCCGCGAGCCGCTCCGCCGTCGCGCTGTCGCCGGCCCCGAGCGCCGCGCGGACCCGCACCCCCCGGACCGCCCGCGCCAACCGCGCGGTCTCCGGATCGGCGGCCGCCGCGGTCAACGCGCCATCCAGCGCCACCGCGGCTCGCTCCCACTGCCCACGCTCGAGCGCGATCCGCGCCCGCAGAAGGTCGGCGTGCACCTCGGTCAGCAGGATGCCCATCGCGCGGCCCTCCGCCGCCAGCTCGTCCGCGACCTGCGCGGCCGCCTCGTCCCGACCCGCCGCGAGGTTCGCCCAGAACAGGTCGTGCAGCAGGTGGTACCGCAGCCCCGCCGTGGGGGCGGTCCGGATCGTCTCGGCCAACGTCGCGATCCCGGCGTCGAGCTCTCCCCGGTGCAGCTGCACCGCCGCCACTCCGTCGGCGCGGAACGTAGGGTCGAGCGCGATCGCCGCTCGGAACGCCGCCTCGGCTTCGTCGAGCCTCCCCGCCATCAGCAGGATCTCCCCCTCGCTGTCGAGCGGGTTCGCCTCCCCGGGGGTCAAGCTGGCGTACCGCGCGATCGCCGCCGCCGCCTCGTCGTACGCGCCCTGGTCGGCGAGCGTGTACGCGAGCAGGTTGTAGGCCGCCCCCTCCTCGGGGGCGAGCCGCACCGCCCGGGCGAGCGCGGACCGGGCCACGTCCGGGGCGTCGTACAGGCGCGCCAGCTCGCCGAGCGAGAGCTGCACGAACCAGTCTTCGGGCGCCTCCGCGGCGAGCGCGCTCATCTGGTCGAGCGCGTCGGGGGCCTCCTGCATCCACGCCGCCCGGGCTTCGATCCACGCCCGCTCGAGCGCGGGCGCCGAGGCGGCGAGCTCGGTGGCCCGTCGCAGGTCCGCGTCGCGCTCACCGACGGCTTCCCGTCCGAGCGCGACCCCCACCCACCCCTGCGCGAACGACGGGTCGAGCTCGACCGCCGCGCGGTACGACCGGGTGGCCTCCTCGTGATGCAGCGCCAGGCGGAGGGCCTCCGCCTGCACGAACGCGGCGCGGGCCTCGGCGGAGGAGGTGGTGATCGGGATGGTGCGCAGCGGGTCGTCGTCGACCGGCGGGGCGGCGGCGAGCGGCTCGGTGCGGACGCACCCGGTGAACACGACGGTGAACCACACGGTACCCACGGGACCTCCAGTGGTCCGAATCTGTCCGGGTCGGCGCCTGCTGACCCTGCGGCCCGCTGCACCGGGGCGACCGTTCACTGCACCACCGGTGGCCGCGAGGATCCGGCCGGCGCGGGCGGGCTACGGTGAGGTGATGAGCGGGTGGCGCGTCGCGGCGGTGTGTGGTCTGTGGGCGATCCCAGGGTTGCTGGCGGTCGCGCAGTACACCGCGCTCGACGTGTACAAGGGCCAACCGCAGGACCTCCCAGGGCTGCTGGTCGCGGACTTCCTCCCGTGGCAGCTGTGGGCGGCGGCCACCCCGCTGATCGTGTGGCTCGGCCGGCGGTGGCCGGTCGGACCCGGTCTCGGCCTCCGGTCGCTGCGTCACCTGCCGGTCCACGTCGCCGCGAACGCGGCCATCGGCGTCAGCTACGTGACCTTGCAGGTGGTGTTGAACCGGTGGGTCGGGTTCGAGCCGTTCGCCGAGAACCCGGTGTGGGTGATGGTGCCGCCGATGGCGCTGAAGAGCACGGTGTTCCTCGCCGCCGTGTATTGGGGGGTGATCGCCGCCGACCGCGCGTGGTCGACCCAGCAGCGGCTGCACGAGGCCGAGCTCCAGCGGGTCCGGCTCGAGTCCCGGCTGGTCGAGGCCCAGCTCGACACGCTGCGGATCCAGCTGCGGCCCCACTTCTTGTTCAACACGCTCAACGCGATCGTCACCCTGGTGCGCACCGACGACAAGGCGGCCGCTGTCCGGATGATCCTCGGCCTGTCCGAGCTCCTCCGCCGGTCGCTCGAGCACGACACCCCGGAGGTCTCGCTGCGAGAGGAGCTCGACTTCGTGGGGCGGTACGTCGAGATCCAGCTCGCGCGGTTCTCCGACCGGCTGCAGGTCACGGTCGACGCCGACCCCGCGGCGCTCGACGCGACCGTGCCGAGCCTGTTGCTCCAGCCGCTGGTCGAGAACGCGCTCGACCACGGGATCGCCCCGCGCGCCAGCGGAGGCAAGGTGGAGCTGACCGCGCGGGTGGTCGGTCCCGCGAGTGAGCCGCAGCTGCAGCTGGAGGTCCGCGACGACGGCGTCGGCCTGGCGGACGGGTACCGCGACGGGGTGGGTCTGTCGCACCTCCGGAGCCGGCTCGCCCAGCTGTTCCCCGGTCGCCACCGGCTCGAGCTCGCGGCTCGCCCCGGCGGCGGGACCGTGGTGACCGTCGAGCTCCCGCTCGCGTTGGACCCGGCGTGATGCGCGCGCTGCTGGTCGACGACGAGCCGCTCGCGCGCGACGGCCTGCGGTGGATGCTCGCCGCGCACCCCGACGTCGAGGTCGTGGGCGAGGCGGGCACCGGCTCCGACGCGCTGTCCCTCGCCGTGGCCACCCGACCCGACCTGCTGCTGATCGACGTCCAGATGCCGGAGATGACCGGGCTCGAGCTCGCCGCGGCGCTCCCGGACCGGTCAGCGGCGGTGGTGTTCTTCACCGCCCACCCGATCTACGCGGTCCAAGCGTTCGAGGTCCACGCGCTGGACTACCTGCTGAAGCCGGTCGACGACCGACGCCTCGCCGACGCCCTCGACCGCGCCCGCGCGCACGTGCTGCGCGGCCCGACCGGGTCCCGCCTCGCCGTGCGCGACCGGAGCCGGATCGTGTACCTCGCCGAGGACGACATCGACTGGATCCGGGCCGCCGACTACTACGTCGAGCTGCACGTCGGCGGCAAGGAGTACCTCCACCGCGAGCCGCTGCACCAGCTCGAGCGGCGGCTCGGCGACCGGTTCGTCCGAATCCATCGATCGATCCTCGTGAACCGCGAGCGGATCCGCGAAGTCCACCGCGACGCGATGGGCGAGGTGCACGTGGTGCTGGCCGACGCGACGACGCTGCGGGTGGCGCGGGCCTGCCGCGGGCGGGTCGCGCCGCCGCGCTGACCCCGAACGGCGGATGGTCGCGTCCCCCGCGGTGCACACGAGTCCTCTGGGAGGACGAGATGTCCAAGGCGTGGCTGTTCGTCGGGGTGCTCGCGGGGTGCGACGGCGGACCGGGCGTGAAGGAGTGTGTCCTGGTCGAGGTCGAGTCGGCGATCGAGGAGCCGACCACCTGGACCGGAGGCAAGACGTACCACGTCGCGGTGGCGGGGTTCAAAGTGGCGTCGGACCTGACGATCGAGCCTGGGGCGGTGGTGAAGTTCGAGCCTCAGTGGCCGATGTGGGTGAACGTGGGCTCGCTGACCGCGCTGGGCACCGCCGCAGCGCCGATCGTGTTCACCTCCGCGGCGGACGACACGGTCGGCTGCGACGTGGACGGCAGCCCCACCGAAGGCGCCCCCGGGGACTGGCCCGGGATCAGTCTCGACGCCGCGCTCGGCGCCGCGTTCGACCACGTGGAGGTGTGGTACGCCGGGGAAGGGGGCGCGGCCGCGCTGTTGCTCGAGGACCAGGTGGTGCCGGTCACGAACTCGGTGTTCGCGTACAACGCCGGGATGGGCCTCGAGGCGGGGGCGGCGAACCAGCCGCTCCGGATCGAGGGGGACACGTTCTTCGGCAACCAGCGCCCGCTGGGGATCTCGGCCGCGATCTCGCTCACCGACGACCACGGAAACGTGTTCCACCGGGGGGAGGTGGGCAACACCGAGAACGCCGTGTTCCTCACGCAGTCCTCGCCCGTCGGGTTCGGAGACGGCGACGACAAGACGGTCGACTGGGGCGTGACCGAGGTGCCGTTCGTGTTGAACCCGGGGCTGTTGTCGGTCCGGCCGACCAACACCTGGCAGCTGTGGGACGGGGTCACGGTCAAGGCCGTGGCCGGGTCGGAGATCCAGTTCTTCACCGACAACCTCCGCCTCGGGCAGGGGGCGGTGTTCACGTCGTGGCTCGACGACACGGTGGGCGGGGACAGCAACGCCGACGGTGGGGCCACCACCCCGAACGAGGGCGACTGGCAGGGGGTCTTCGACGAGGACTTCTCGTCGGACGACCCGGAGGAGGGGGCGTACGTGTCGTCGGCCGCGGTCCGGTACGACGCGGTGCACGACGCCTCCACCAGCTCGGGCGAGCACCCGTTCGAGTTCCCGGCGCCGCAGTAGGCGGGCCGGTCCCCCGCCGGGGTAGGCTGCGGTGGAGGTGAGCCATCCAGCTGCGTCCCGGCGCAATCGTCGACCGGTACACCGTGGTGCGGTCTCTCGGGTCGGGAGGGATGGCGCGGGTGTACGAGGTCCGCCACTCGGTCCTCGACACCGCGCACGCGCTGAAGGTGCTGCACCTGGGCACGCCCGGGCACCGCGACCGGCTGGTGCGCGAGGGGAGGGTGCAGGCGCACCTCGACCCGGCCTACGTGGTGCCGGTCACCGACGTGTTGTGGGTCCACGGGGCGCCGGCGCTGGTGATGCCGCTGGTCGACGGCTGCGCGCTGTCCGAGCTGCTGCGGGTGCACCCGCCGACCGAGGACGAGGCGGCCACGCTGATCGGCCAGATCGCGCGCGGCGTGGCCTCGGCCCACCGCGCGGGGGTGGTGCACCGCGACCTGAAGCCGGCGAACGTGCTGCTCGAGCTCGGAACCGGGTCGGTCCGCGCGCGGGTGGCGGACTTCGGGGTGGCGAAGGCCCTCGCGCAGCTCGACCCCACCGAGGAGGAGGACCAACCGGTCGGCGGCCGGTCGTCGACCGCCGGGTTCGTCGGCACCCACGCATACGCGGCCCCGGAGCAGCGCGACGGGGCGGAGGTCGGGCCGGCCGCGGACCTGTGGTCCCTCGGGGTGATCCTGGTCGAGCTCCTCACCGGCGAGCGCCCCGGCGAGGCGCCGGCCGACGGGGTGCCGCCGCGGTGGCGCGACGTGGTCCGGGGGCTGCTGCAGCCCGACCCGTCGCGCCGCCTCCCGTCGGTCGAGGCGCTGCTCGCGGCGGTGCCGTCGGGCCCGCCGCTGTCCGTCGGGGGCGGGCTGGCGGAGGCGGTCCGCGCGCGCCGCGACCAGGCGCGGGCCGAGGTGGAGCCGGCGCCGGCGGGGCTGCCGTCCACCCTGCACGAGGCGCCGAGCGGGCCGCCGCGGCACAACCTCGCGCGGGAGCCCGACCTGTTCGTCGGCCGGCGCGAGGAGTTGGTCGCGCTCGATCGGCACCTCACCCGCCCCGGGGTGGTGACGTTGACCGGGATCGGGGGGGCCGGCAAGTCGAGGCTCGCGCTGCAGGCAGCTCGCGGGCTGGCCGAGCGCGGTCAGGAGGTGTGGCACGTCGACCTCGCCGACGCCCGCAGCGCACACGAGCTCGGCCGGCGGGTCGCGCGCGCGCTCGGCGTGCCGCTGTACGGCGGCGACCCGGTCGACCGCATCGCCCAGGTCGTCGCCGGGAGGGGGCGGTCGGTGTGGGTGCTCGACGGGTTCGAGGACCTCCCCCAGGACGCGCTGGCCGCGCTCGGCGGGTGGCTCGAGCGCGGCCCCGGACTCACGCTGCTGGTCACGAGCCGACGCGCCACCGGCCTGCCGGGTGAGGTCGTGGTGGCGGTGACTCCGCTCGACGCAGCCGACGCGGCGCGGCTGTTCGTGGATCGGTCCACCCGCGCCGGGTACACGCCGGGCCCGTCCGACGCGGGGCCGATCCGCGAGCTGGTGGAGCGGCTCGACGCCCTGCCGCTCGCGGTCGAGCTCGCCGCCGCGCGCGCGCCCGTGCTGCCCCCGGGGGCGCTGCTCGAGCGGATGGAGGAGCGGTTCCGCCTGCTGACCCCGCCCTCCCGCACCAGCGGCGCGCAGCGGTCCACCCTCCGCGCGGTGCTCGACTGGAGCTGGTCGCAGGCCACCGCGGTCGAGCAGGTGGCGCTGGCCCGGCTGACGGTGTTCGACGGGCCGTTCGACCTCGCCGCGGCCGAGGCGGTGGCTGCGCTCGACCCGCGCGAGCCGTGGCTGCTCGACGTGCTCCAGTCGCTCGCGGCGCGCTCGCTCGTCCGGGTGGTCGGCGGCGGGCGGTTCGCGCTGCTCCACTGCGTGCGCGACTACGCCCGCGAGCACCTGGTGGACGGGGCCGAGGCCGAGGCTCGGCACGGGCGCTGGTTCGCCGCGTCGGGGGAGCGCGACGCGGTCGAGGCGCTGTGCCGGCACGGCGGGCAACACCGGTGGCGCGCCCTCGCGAGCGATCTGCCGAACGTCCTCGCCGCCTGTCGCCGCGCGGTCGCCCGTAGGGACGGCGCGGTCGCCGCGCGCGCCGCGATCGCGGCGTGGCGGGTGCTGCTGTACACCGGCCCGATCCCGCTCGGGGCCGAGCTGCTCGAGGCGGTGGCCCCGCTCGAGGTCCCAGCCGCCCTCGCGGTGGAGGTGTGGGCGGGGGCGAGCCTCGCGCGGTCCCTGTCCGGGAGCCACGCGCTGGCCGAGGCCCACGCGCGCCGCGCATTGGAGGTCGCCGAGCCCCTCGGGCCGCGCGAGCGCGCCGTCGCCGCGTCGCAGTGGGCGGTCGTGCTGCTCCGGCAGAACCGGGCCGACGAGGCGGCGGTCGAGCTCGACCGGGCGATCGACGCCGCGGTCGAGGCGGGTGACGACCGGCTCGCCGCCACCGCCCGCCGCACGTTGTCCACCGTGTTCGGCCGCCGCGGTGACACGGCCCGCGCGGTCGAGCTGTGTGAGGCCGCGCTCGCGGTGCACCTCCACCTGGGCGACGAGCGAGCCGCCGCGGTCGCGCACTCGTACCTCGGCATCACCCACCTGTACGCGTTCGACGAGGGCAAGGCGTCTCGTCACCTCGAGGCCGCGCTCGCCGCGTTCCGGGTGGTGGGTGACCGGCGACACGAGGGAGTGTCCCTCGGCGACCTGTCCGAGCTGCGGTGGGCGCAGGGCCGGGTGGACGAGGCCGTCGCCCTGTCCGAGGCCGCGCTCGCGATCCACCGCGAGGTCGGTGAGCGGCAGCACGCGGTGCAGGAGCTGGTCACCCTCGGGGCGATCGAGACCACGGTGGGGCGGCTCACCGCCGCGCGCTCGCGGCTGGAGGCCGCCCTCGCCGGCGGGCCCCCAGCCGACCTGGAGGCGCGCGCCCGGTCGGCGCTCGGCACGATCGCGTTCCTCCGAGGCGCGCTCGACGACGCCGAGCGCGACCACCGCGCCGCGCTCGACATCGTGCGCCGGCTCGGCGATCCTCGCCTCGAGGCGGCCGTGAGGGTGTGCCTGGCGCGGGTCGCGGCGGCGCGGGGTGACCGCGACGCTGCGGGCGCCGAGCTCGAGCAGGCGCTCACCCACGCGCGGAAGGCCGAGCGGGTGGTGGTGGAGGCCGAGGCGCTCACGCTGGGCGGAGAGCTGCGGCTGGCCGATGGTGACCTGGTGGGCGCCCGCGCCGACCTCGCCGCTGCGCTCGACCTGCTCGCGCGGGGAGGGGACCTGTTCGCGCTCGGGGTGGCGCGGTGCGTGGCGGCGCGGCTGGAGCGCGCCTGCGGAGATCTCCGAGCCGCCGTCCGTCTCGAGACCCACGCCCGCGACGCGGCGCAAGTGCTCGGGGTCGGCCCCGACGCGCCGCTGGCGAGAGCGGTGGCCCACCTCTCGCGCCGTTGACACGGCAAGTCGGTCCCTCGAACTCACACGAAGTCCACAGGGTGGCCAAGGTCGAGAGCTCCCGGATCGTCGTGTACGGGATGGGTGAGAAGCTCGCCGCCGGCGAGACGCTGCGGGAGCGCAAGGTCGAGTTCGTGTTCTACGAGGAAAAGGGGGAGCCCGTGCGCGAGGTGGTGCGGGCGTCGGGCGTGCTCGATCCGGACTACGATCGCGAGCGCAGGGCCGACCGAGCCCATCCGTAGCGGCCGATGCAGCGACTCGGGCCGGCGGCAGGTGGTACGGCAGCCGGGTATGGTCGGCCATGCTCCAACTGTCGACCTGTTCGGTGGACCTCGCCACGGGTGAGGTCCGAGGGGCCGCGGTGAGCCGCTGACCGAGCGCGAGCGGTGCCTGCTCGTGTACCTCACGACGCGCCCGGGGGTGGTCGTGTCGCGCGACACCCTGCTCGCCGAGGTGTGGGGGTACTCCGACCAGGTGATCACCCGCGCCGCCGACAACGTCGTCCGGCGCCTGCGCGAGAAGATCGAGGCCGACCCGGGGGAACCCCGCCACTTGCTCACCTCGTTCGGCGCCGGCTACCGGTTCGAGCCGGTGCGGTCCACCCCGTCCGACGCCTCGCTGCCCGCGCCCACCTCGGCGCGCCGCCGGCTGGTGTTCGGCGATCGGGTGGCGGACCTCGACCGGGCGGTGGTCGAGCGGCCGGGCGCGACCGCGGTGGCCCTCACTGCCAACGAGGTTGCGCTGCTCGATCGGCTCGATCGAGCCGGCGGGGGTATCGTCGACCGCGCCACCTTGTCGCGCGCGGTGTGGGGCCAGACGAGCCGGCAAGCGCGGGCGATCGACCACGCGCTGCACCGCTTGCGGCTGAAGGTCGAAGCGGAGCCCGACGAGCCGATCCACCTCCTCACGGTGCGCGGCCATGGGTTCCGGCTGGTCGTGGGGACCCCTGCCGCCGATCGGGTCCTCACCACCCTGGTCCAGGCTGCGCTGGGCGACGCCGACACCGACTGGGACCGCGGGGTGGACGCGAGCTCGGTGACCCAGGTTGCCCGGTGGCTGGCTACCGAAGCGGTCGGCGGCGTCGAGGTGGGCGACGGCTGGCGGTTCGCGTTCGCCGACCCGGCCGCGGCCCTGGCGTTCGCGCTCGCGGCGCTCGACCGTGCGCCGCGCCCCGCCCCGCTGCGCGTCGCCGTCCACCGCGGTCGGCCGATCGTGTGGACCGATCCGGTCACCGGGCGGGTGTGCGCGGTAGGCCCGGAGGTGCACCGCGTGCAGGACCTGGTGCTCCGCGCCCCCGGAGACGCTGCGCTCGTGGACGCGGGTGTGTGGGGTGAGGTCGGGGAGGGGACCGGCCGCGCCGGCGTCCCGGTGGCCCACGGAGCGGTCCAGGTCGGCGGGCGGACCGCGTCCGAGGTCCGCCCCGCGAAGCTCCCGTGGGCGTCGGGCCGGTACCTGGGCGACCGAGCGCGGGTGCGCGCGGTGCGCGACCAGCTGGCGTCGTCGCGCGCCGTCACCCTGGTCGGCTTTCCCGGCGTGGGCAAGTCGCGGCTGGCGCTCGAGGTGTGCGCGGAGGCGCCGGTGCCGGTGCACCACGTCGCGCTCGGTGAAGCCCGCACCGCGGGGGCGGCGCTGGGGCCGATCGCGGGGGCGCTGGGCGCGGTGTTGACCGTCGGGGATCCGGTGGAGCAGCTGCGGGAGGTGCTCGCCGACAGCGGGCCCCTGTGGCTGTGGCTCGACGACGTCGACCTGGCGATCGACGTCGCGCGCGCCGCGGTCGGCCGGTGGCTCGAGGCCGTGCCCACGCTGCACGTGCTCGCCACGTCTCGGCGGGCGCTCGGCGCGCCGGGGGAGGTGGTGATCGAGGTCGAGCCGCTCGACGAGGACGCCGCCACCGCGATGTTGCTGGACCGGGTCCCCGACGCCGATCCCGACGAGGCGCGCGCGCTCGCGCGGACACTCGACGGGCTCCCGCTGGCGATCGAGCTCGCGGCGGCCCGCGCGGCGACGATGGCGGTGCCGGCGTTGACCGCGCGGATGGGCGACCGGCTGCGGCTGCTGCGGACGGGCCCGGCGGGCCGGCACGGCTCGATGCGCGCCGCGCTGGACGTGTCGTGGGACGGCCTCGATCGACACGAGCAGCGGGCGCTGGCCCGGTGCGCCGTGTTCCGCGGCGGGTTCGACCTGGAAGCCGCCGAGGTGGTGCTCGACCTCGGAGACGCCGACGCGCCGTGGGCGATCGACCTGGTCGAGGCCTTGGTTCGCCACCACCTCGTCCGGGTCGGCGACGACGGGTACGCGCTGCCGGACAGCGTCGGCGCGTACGCGGCCGAGCGACTGGCGGCGGATCGCGCCGAGGGGGAGGAGGCGGAGCGGACCCACGCCCGGTGGTTCGCCCAGCTGGGCGCGCCCGAGCTGCTGCGCGCCATCGAGCGGGATCCCACCGGCGACGCCGCCCGACGCCGGGTGCAGGTGGTCCCGAACCTGCTCGCCGCGCTCGAGCGGGCGCACGCCGCCGGGGACCCGGCCCTCGCCGCCGACCTCGCCCTCGCGTTGGGCCCGGTGTGGGTCTCGCGCGGTCCGCTGTCGGAGGGGGTGGCGTTGCTCGAGCGGGTCGCCGCGCTCGGGGGCCCGCGCGGGTTCGAGGTTCGGTCGTTGGCGGAGTGGATGCGCAGCCTCGGCGGTGACCTCGCGACCGCGCGGGACGCGCTCGGGTCCCTGGTGTCCGCCGAGGGGGCCGGCCCTGGCGACCTTTCGAGGGCGCGGCTGCGCCACGCCCGGGTCGTCGTGCTCGCCGACGGGGCGCGGGTCGCGTTGCCGCTGCTCGAGCGCCTGCTCGACGACGCGCGGGCGCAGGGCGAGCTGGACGTGGTGTGCGGCGTCCTTATGGACCTCGGCGTGCGCGGGCCCACCCACACCACCGTGCCCCGGCTCGAGCAGGCGATCGCGTTGGCGCGTCGGATCGGCAACGTGCAGGTCGAGCGGTCGGCGCTCCGGGTGCTCGGGATCGCCGAGCGGGACCGCGGGAACGTCGAGCGTGCCCGGGAGCTGGTCGAGCTCGCGCTCGAGCGGAACCGGCGCGCGCTCGACGTCCGCGGGGAGGCCATGTCGTTGCACGCCCTCGGGAACCTGTGCCTCGACGATCCGCCGGTCGCCGCGGCCCGGTTCCGCGCGGCTGCCCGGCTGGCGCGGCGGATCGGGGAGCGTCGGGTCCAGATGATGTGCGTGGGCGCGCTCGGCTCGCTGTCGTTCAACGTGGACGACCCGGTCGCGGCCGCGGGGCACTTCACCGAGGCGATCGAGCTCGCCCAGCGCCTCGGCTCCCGGCTGGATCTCACGGTGTACGAGGTGAACCTCGGGGTCGCGCTCGCGGCCCAGGGGCGGCCCGACGCTGCGGCGCACCTCCGCGAGGGCCTCGCGGAGAGCATCGAGCTCGAGCTGCCCAACGCGGCCGCGTGGGCAGCGGTGACCCTCGCCGCGCTCGAACCCGATCCCGCC
>JBEBJC010001010.1:0-3276 GCA_040080105.1 Myxococcota bacterium | reverse complement strand
GCGCGAGCCGGTCGACCTCGACGGCGACGGGTCGTCCGCCGCGGAGGACTGCGACGACGCCGACCCCAACTCCTACCCCGGCGCGCCCGAGGCGTGTGACGGCAAGGACAACAACTGCGACGGCACCGTCGCGGAGGACGACGCCGACCGCGACGGGGTGCCGTGGTGCCTCGACTGCGCCGACACCGAGGCGACCCAGTACCCGGGCGCGCCCGACCCGCTCGGGGACGGGCTCGACCAGGACTGCGACGGCACGGACGGCGTCGGCGAGCGGCTGCTCGACCCGGTCTACGGGTTCCTGGTGCCGTACGCGAGCTACGGCCTGGCCGTGGCCGCGGCGGACCTCGACGGCGACGGGTGCGCCGAGTGGATGGCCGGCGCGCCGGGATACCCCGTCGGTACGGCCGCTGAAGACGGGTTCACCGTCGCGGCCGGCTGCGCGGGTGTCGGCGCTGCGCCGGTCCCCTGGATGGGGACCGGGTGGGGGATCGGCACCCGAATCGACCTGCGCCCCGGGCGAGTCCTGGTTGCGGAAAACGGCTACGAGGGCACCGGCCGGGTGCTGGTGTTCGACGCGCCGCTCCTCCCGTCGAGCGCGCCCCGGCTCGAGATCTTCGGCCAGGGCCTGACCGACGACTTCCGCACCGGCGCGCTCCTCGGGCCCGCCGGGGAGTGGGTGCTGCTCGGCAGTCAAGGTGGCAGCTTTTCCGCCGAGTTCGTCGTGGTCGACGCCAGCCGGTCGGGCCAGCTCGAGCTCGAAGCTGGAGGCGAGCCGGACTACCGGATCACCACCGACGCCGCTGACCCCGCCACCGGGTGGTACGTCAGCGACGTCGGGGACCGCGACGGAGACGGCCAGGTCGACCTCGGGCTCGGCTCCGGCTACCCCTCCCACAACGCGTTGTACCTGTTCCCCCACCTGCAGGACGGGCACATGGAGGACGCCCCGGAGGTGTGGCACGGCGAGACCACCTACCCGGGCTGGGGGACCGCCTTGTACACCACCGGCGCCGCCGACCTCGACGGTGACGGGCTCGACGACGCCGTGTCGGCCAACCCGCTCGCCGAGGGCGCCGTCCTGCTCGCCGGGCGGGTGTACGTGGTCCCCTGGCGCGGACCGGGCGACTTCACCCTCGAGACCGACGCCGCCGCGCGGATCGAGGGCGAGCTCGCGTGGGAGTCCACCGGGACGGGGCTGGCGATCGGAGACCTCGACCGAGACGGTCAAGCGGACCTGGTGGTGGGCGCGCCGGGCAACGAGAACGTGATCGGGTTCCCCGGTCGGGTCAACGTGTTCCTCGGCCCCCTCACCGGCACGCTGACCCGCGCAGACGCAGCCCGCGTGTGGGTCGGCGAGCTGGGCGACTACGCAGGCCCTTCGGTCGCCGTCGGCGACATCGACGGCAGCGGGGCGCTCGACCTGGTGATCGGCGCTCCGTTCCGCGACGGGCCGGACGGTGAGGGCGAGGTGGGCGCGGTGTACGTCGTCCGTGATCCTCTCTGAGCGGGGGGTGAGTCAGTACCCGAACGGGCACGGCACCGGCCCCTGGGTGACCCGCCCGTCGCACCAGCAGGTGTCGCGCCCCGGATCCGACCACAGCTCGCCGAACGCGCACCGGTCCCACTGTCGCTGCAACATCCCCGGCTCGCACTCGACCTCGACGTCGCCGGCCCAGCAGGTGGTGGTCCACCCGCGCACGATCGGCTCGCCGCGTGCGTCGACCGGGTTCCACAGCCGGGGGTACCGCGCGGGGTCGACCGGCAGCCGCGCCGGCGCCGCCTCGAGCGCGGCCACCTCTGGGCACGCCCCGCCCGGTTCGCGCTCGGCGCACCGCGCCAGCGCCTCGAGCCGCCACCACCGCGCACGGTCGGGGTCCGGGACCCCCGGCACCCCGGGCAAGGTCCGCTCGGACACCCGGTCCACGCCGCGCTCGAGCACCGCCCACGCCTCGCCGACCACGACCACCACCCGCCCGTCGGGCAACGCGCCGGCGGCCGGCCGCGGCGTCGGCTCGGGCAGCGGGAGGGTGGCCGTCCACCGACCGGTCGCCGGGTCCCACAGCTCGGCCGCGACCTCCGCGCCCCCGACCGCGAGCACCGCGCCGTCCGGCAGCGCCACCAGCGCGTGGTCCCACCGGTCGTGCACCATCCAGCCGGTCTCGGACCACCCCGACGCCGGATCGAGCACCCACGCGTCCGGCTGCGCGTACGTCCGCTCGTCCCACCCGCCGGACACCAGCACCCGCCCGTCGGCGAGGGCGGCGGCGGCGAACTTGCCTCGCGGCCTCGGCCACGCCGGCAGCGGCTCGACCCGCCCGGTCGAGGGATCGAACGCGAACCACCCGCCGGACCCGCCGCCGACCACCCGCCCGCCGGGCAGGGCGACCAGCACCTCGGCGAACCGCGACCCCTCGCTGAACCGCCGGGAGGCCGGGTCGTACACGTGGCTCGACCCGAACACGACCCGGCCCGCCGCGCCCACCGTCGGCCCCGCGAGGCCCGCGGGAGCGTCGATCGTGCGCCACCCGCCAGCGTCGTACGCCCACACCTCCCGGCTCGGGACCGCGTCGACCGACCCGCCGAGCACCACCACCGAGCCGTCGACCGCCCCGAGCTCGGCCCCGTGGGCCACCGCGACCGGCTCGCGCCGCCACTGAAGGTCGAGCGGGTCGAGGCGCGCGACCCCGCCGTCGGCTGCGACCCACGCGACGTCGGCCACCGCGAGCTGCGGGTCGTACGCTCGCGGGAGCCCGCTCCCCGGTGGGCGCCCGGGGGCGGCGTACCCGAGCCCCCCGTCGACCCCGAGCACCAGCGCTCCCTCGCCGACGGGGATCGCGGCGGCGACCTCGAGTGGGCCATCCTCCTCCCACCGACCGGTCGACGGATCGAGCCACCCCGCGCCGTGCTCGCCCACCACCCACAGCCGGTCCCCCGGCGTCACCGCGAGCGCTCGCCCGAGGGACTCGGGCAGCTCCCCCACCGTGGACCACCGGCCGTTGGACCACACCTCGACCGACCGCACCGGCCCGTCGGCGTCGACGCCGCCGACGGCCACCACCCCGGCCGCGGTGGACACCAGGTTCGCGCCCCACCTCGGCGCGGCCAGCGGACCCGACACGGTCCACTTCTGTCCCACGAGCCGCTCGGTGTCCCCCACCGCGTCGTCCGCCCGGCCCCCCCTGCGCCGACCAGGTCGACCCTGTCCGCGACGGGCTCCGGACCCGCTGCCGAGCAGGTCGACCCTGTCCGCGACGAGCTCCGGACCCGCTGCCGACC
>JBEBJC010001009.1:0-3287 GCA_040080105.1 Myxococcota bacterium | reverse complement strand
GCGTGGGCTGGTGGCCCGGACCCGACGGTGACTTCGGCTTCGGGGTGGGACGCGCGGGAGCTGTTCCTGACGGTGGGCGCCCAGGTGGGTCGGCTCGAGTGGACCCCGGCGGTCGGGTGGGGGAGGTTGGCGGTGTTGCCCACCCCGCTCCCGCCGGGCCGGGTCGGCAACAGCGAGTCGTTCGTCCCGTTCGCCTGGTACGACACGACGGTGCTCCCGACCGGGTTGCCGGTGGGGTACCAGATGGAGGCCGTTTGGGCGTACCGGGACTTGGTGAACGGGTTCCGCGCCGACCGGCTGCGGCTGCACGGGGAGTTCGGCCAGCCGTTCAACTACCTGCCGATCTGGAGCGTGGTCGTCCCTCCGGACGGTGACGCGCCGGACCTGCTCGACAAGCGCGGGTTCTACCCGATGGACGGGTACCTCGAGCTCGACGCAGGGAAGTGGACCCGGCACCGGTTCGGGCTGAACGGGCCGGACGGGGCGCTGCTGTGGCAGCAGACGCTGTCGGAGCAGGTGTGGGACGGGACGAACCTGGTGTGGGTGGACCACGGGATGCCGCCGAGCCTGGTGCTCGGGAACCCGTCGTACTCGCTGCACCTCGGGCCGACCAGCGTGGTGCACGACGCCGCCCGGCACACCTGGGTGTTCGGCTCCGCCAGACCATTGTTCTCGTTCGACGAGCTTGTGGTCCGGGAGACCGACCCGGTGGCGGCGCCGAAGTGGACGTCGCTCGGCTCACCGGCCGCCAACGTGGCGAGCTTGGCCGAGCCAGCGGCGGTGTCGTACGTCGAGAAGGGGTTGAACAAGATCTCGGTGTTCACGGTGGGCACGGTCCACGAGGGGGTCGACACCAACGGCGACGACCTGGCGGACTGCGCCGACGACGAGTGCCTCGGCGGGAAGGCGTGCCTGGACACGAACAAGGTCTGTCAATCGGGTGAACAGGTGCGCACCTTCCACCTGTACGAACGCCGGTACGACGGCAAGGTTTGGGGTGGGTGGCTCGACCACGGCACCCTGGTGGGCGCGCGCCCGATGTCGGACGACACGTACGGGTTCGCCCTGGGTGACGTGGCCACGTGGATCGAAGGGGGGAAGCGGAAGATCACCGTGGTCTACAGCGCGTATGGGGTCGCGGGCACGCTCGAGTGCACCTCCGGCGCGTGCGGCAAGCTCACGTCCCGCGGCCAGCCGGTGATCGGCGGCGTCGCCTCACACTTCGTCGCCACGACCTCGTTCACCTCGACCGGCGCTTTCACCTACGTGTCGTTCATCGGCCGGACGCCGACCGGCTCGGTGGCCGAGCTGTACCGCGACACCCGGGTGGCGGGGGGAAAGTGGGCGTTCCGCACCTTGTACCAGGCGACGGGCAAGCCCGATGACTCCGACTCCGACGGGATCACCGACCTCGACGAGGTGGGCCTCGCCGCGTCGGATCCGGTGGTGTTCGGTTGCGTCGACCCGTACGACGGCGACTCCGACCACGACGGGCTCGGCGACGGAGAAGAGGACGCGCTCGGCACCGCCCTGTGCGACAGCGACACCGACGGGGACCTGTCGCCCGACGGGTACGAGGTCGATCACACCTGCCTCGACCCGCTGATCGACGACGCCGGGCTCGATCCGGACGGCGACGGCCTGACCTCGGGGGCCGAGTACCTGCGGTGGACCGATCCGTGTGTGTCCGACACCGACGCCGACGGGGTCGGCGACGGCAAGGACAACTGCCCGCGCACCGGCCCGGCCGACCTGACCGACAGCGACGGGGACGGCCAGGGCGACCTGTGTGACGCCGACCGCGACGGAGACGCGTGCCCGAACGGCCTCGACGTGGCGCCGGACGACCCGGCGATCCCGACGTTGTGTCCGGTGCTGTCGCGCCCCGACGACGACGTGGTGTTCCAGATGGACGATCGGCTCGACGACCCGCGCCTGCACGACCTGATCGACGGGATGATCCCGATCGCTCCGAAGGAGCCGTGCCCGCTGTGTGACCAGCCGATGATCGTGTCGACGAAGTTCGGGACCGAGACGGCGATCCTCGACGCGGTGCTCGACTGGGCGGACCAGCCCGAGCTCGGCCGGTACGGCACGCTCGCGATCCCCGACCTCGACGGCGACGGGTTCGCGGAGATCGCGGTGGCGCTGCCCGACGCCACGACCTCGACCGGCCTCGCGGGAGCCGGGGTGGTGGTGGTGGTCGCGAGCGGCGGCGGCCGGATGATCACCGTCGAAGGGCGGTTCGAGGGGCAAGGCCTCGGCGTCGCCCTCGACCTCACCGAGGACGGACAGCTGCGCCTCGAGAGCGCGCTGTCGGACAAGGTGTTCGGGGCGGAGCAGGAGGTGCCGCTGGGGCCCACCTCGTGGGACGACGTGGTGCGGTAGCGTCTCGGGTCCCTCCTTGTTAACGGATACAGTAGTCCATTGACAGGGAGGGCCCATGACCGTCGGCGAGCTGACCACGATCCACCCTCGCGCGGTGGGGGTGCTCCACCGCCACGGGATCGACTTCTGCTGCGGCGGCGGGCGCTCGCTCGAGGAGGCGTGCGCGGCCCGCGGGGTCGATCCGGCGGCGGTGTTGGCGGAGGTGGCCGCGGCGGAGCGCACCACCGGGGCGGGGATCCGGTGGGACCTGCAGCCGGTGGAGGCGCTGATCGCGCACCTGCTCGAGCGGTACCACGCGCCGCTCCGCGAGGACCTGGAGCTGGTGGTTCGCCTCGCGCAGAAGGTTCGGCGGGTGCACGAGCAGAAGGACCCGCGCCTGGTCGAGGTGGAGTCGCTGATCCTCGCCCTGCGCGACGACCTGCTGGCGCACCTCGAGAAGGAGGAGGAGGTCCTGTTCCCGTGGATTCGCCGGCCAGGCGCGCCTCCGCCCGAGGGACCGATCGAGGTGATGCGGAGCGAGCACGACGAGGTGGCCGACCTGTTGCGGCGCCTGGAGCGGGCCACCGACGCGTACGTGGTCCCGGAGGGCGCCTGCCGCAGCTGGACCGCGCTGCTCGAGACCACCGCCCGGGTGGACCGGGAGCTGCGCGAACACGTGGCGCTGGAGAACAACGTGTTGTTCCCCCGGTGCGGCGGCTGATCTCCGCACAGGGAACCCGAGGACGGACGAGATTCCCCCTCACCCCGGCCCTCTCCCCCGATGCGGGGAGAGGGGGAAAACGTGCTTCACCCCGGCTCTAACCGGCCCCCTCTCCCCTCTGGGGAGAGGGGGAAAACGTGCTTCACCCCGGCTCTAACCGGCCCCCTCTCCCCTCTGGGGAGAGGGTTGGGGACGTCAC
>JBEBJC010001008.1:0-3288 GCA_040080105.1 Myxococcota bacterium | reverse complement strand
CCTCCCCCCAGACCTCCTCCCACAGCGTCTCCCGTCGTCCACGCCCCTGGTCGCGCTGGACGAAGGGGACGACACCGACCTCATCGAGCCCGTGCGCCCCGCCGAACCGTCGGCACCACCGCGCCCGGGTGAGGGAGAGCCCGACGCGCTGTCCGCTGCGATCGAGCCGTTGCCGGATCTGCCCCCGGAGGCCACCCTCGCCGAGATCCAGCACCAGGCCCGCCAGATCGTGAGGCGCACGGCGGCGTTGGCCGACCGAGCCCAGGAGGTGCTGCACCGGGTGATGGCCGCCCAACGGCGCGTCGGGCCGGCGGGGACACCGTTGGGGACGCGCGCGTCGACCGCGGCCGATCGGGCCGGGCGCGCCGCCGACGCCGCAGCCTCTGCCGCCGCGCTGATCGAGCTCGACGAGGACTCCGGCGGCGCCGCGATCACGCTGGACCTGGTCCGGAACGCCGAGCTCCAATGTGAGAGCGCGCTCACCGACGCGACCACCCAGCTGCGCGAGATCGAGCGCGCCGCCGAGCGGGAGCAGGCGCAGGCGCGCGCGCTCGCCGAAGCGTCGCGCCGGGCGGCCGATCACGCGAACCGAGCCACCGACCTCGCGAACCAAGCGGACGAGCTCGTCAGCGCGGTCGAGGACGAGCTCCGCACCGGCCGGCTCACCGCCGCCGCGACCCGCCCGTCGATCGACGCCGCGATCGGGGCCGCCGAGCGGGCCCACGCCGCCGCGGAGGAGGCCCGCGCCCAAGCCGAGGCGGCCGGCAAGGTCCGCCCAGACCTCGCGCTCCGCCACGCCGAGCTCGCCCGCCGGTCCGAGGAGGAGGCCTCTCGCGCGCTCGACGAGACGCGCGCCGCCGTCCACCAGGTCCGGCGCGCCGAGGTCGAGGATCGCGAGCGCGCGCTGATCCGGATCGCCGACGCGGTGTCCGCTGCGCGCACGTCGGCCGAGCAGGCGCAGCGCGCGCTGACCCGCGCGTTCGAGGCGACCCACCTGACCACCGTGGGCGATCCGTCGGCGGTCGAGCTCGAGAGTGAGTGCAAGTCGCTGTCGCGCGCGGCGGCCGACGCCGCAGCCGACGCGGAGGCGAAGGCGTCGATGGCGCGCGCGTCGGACCGGGCGGCCGACGCCCACGCGGTGGTGGCCGCGGTGGAGGAGGCCGCGCAGCAGGCCAGCCGGGCCGCGCGGGAGTCCACCGCGCTGTCCGATCGGATCGTGGAGCTGGCCGGGGCTGCGGCCGAGGCGCGGGCCCGGGTAGCGAAGCTGCGCGAGGAGGCGGTGGCGCTGCGAGAGCGCGCGAAGTCGGCGGTGTCGCGCGCCCGCGAGGAGCTGGAGCGGCTACAGCAGGAGACCAGCCAGCTCACGGTGCCGGAGGCGGTCGACCTGTGCGCCGAGGCGGCGGTGGCGTTCCACCGCGCCGAGTCCGAGGTGGCGGGCCTCGAGGCGCCCGCGCTCCAGGTGTCGAACGCCACCTCGGCCGAGGTCGCGACGCCGATCGTCGAGCAGATGCGCGCCGCAGCGGTGCGCGCGCACCACTCCATCGACGCCGCGCGGGCGGCGGTGATCACCGCGCGGACCACCGCCGAGAACGAGCTCGCCGAGCTCCGCCGGCGCGAGGCCGCGCGGTCCGCCGTCGCCGCCGCCGCCGCCGAGGCCCGCGAGATGGCGTCCCGGTGTCGGGCGCGGGTCGACGACGCCTGGCGCGTCGCGAAGAACCTGTCCGACACGCTGCAACGCACCGAGGTCGACGAGGCCGTGCGCAACCGGAGCAAGGCGCTCGAGATCATCGACATCGCCGAGTTCCAGGCGGGTGAGGCCGCGGCGTCGGCGGATCTCGCCGCGCGCGAGTCGGACCCGGCCGAAGCCCGAGCGCACGCGCAGACCGCCCAGTCGTTCCTCGATCGGATCACCGCCGACCTGCCCGAGGCGCTCGAGGCGCTCGCGCTGGCCGAGACCCTCGCGGTGCGCGAGATCGACGGGCTCGCCGCGGCCCGGGCGAAGACGGCCGACGCCGCCGCAGCGGTCGAGGCGATCCGCCGCGACGCGGACACGCTGCGGGCCTCCATCGCCGAGGACTCCGCGCCGTGGCTGGGAGACGAGGCGGTCCGCGTCCAGCTCGGGCTGCTCGACCAAGCGGTCCGGGCCACCGCCGAAGACATCAACGAGTCCAGCTGGGCGCGCGATCGGGCGGCCAGCGCGGGCACCTGGGCCGACGCCGCCGAGCTGGTGCCGAACGCCGAGGCCGCCTCCAACAGGGCACGGGAGAAGAAGCGCAAGATCGACGCCCTGGCGGATTCGGTCCGGCGGGCCATCACCGCCGCCGAAGCCGACGCGAACGCGATCATCGAGGCGAGGCGGTCCGCCGCGGCCGCCCTCGAAGCGGTCCGCAGCGACCTCGGCCGCCTGTCGCAGATCGAGCAGCGCTTGCGGCTCGCGATCTCGACCCACGGCGCCCGGGGTGAGGTGGTGGTCAACAGCGAGCTCCGGGTGCGCGAGGTCGACGGGGAGCTGCGCCGCGCGGTGGCCGACCTCGAGGCCCTGGTGGCGACGGCCGCGACGGTGGCGCTCGCAGACGAGGCCCGCCGGCTCGGCGCCCGGTCGGGGGACCTGCGGCGGGCGGCCGAGCGTTCGCTCGAGCTCGCGACCGAGGCCGAGGGGCGGGGCACCGCGGCGGCCGAGCAGGAGTCGCGCGCCCGGGCCGAGGCCCGAAACCAGCGGCTGGCCGCGCACCGCGAGGTCGCGATCGAGCAGGCGGGGCGGGCCGAGCAGGTGGTGCAGCGCCTGTCCCTCGCGCTGACCGAGGCGCGGGTGGCGGCGCCCGACAGTGAGTCGACCCGCGCGCGGTTCGACGAGATCGAACGCGCGATCGACGCCCTCCGGGGCCAGCTGCCGGAGTTCCAGCAGCTGGTGGACGGCTCGCGCGCGTCTACCGAACTCGAACCTGCAGAGGCGCTCGCCGAGCGGAGCCGACACCAGGGAGACCGGCTGGCGTCGGACGGGGCGCGGATCGCGAGCGCCATCCAGGAGGTGATCGAGCTCGCGCGGGCGGCGGCACAGGAGGCGATCGCGCTGCAGTCGCTGCGGGCCGAGATCGCGACCACCGCGGACAAGGCGACCGAGGCAGTGGAGCGCGCCCGGGCCGAGGCCGCCCGCCTGCCGAGCGCGATCCGCGACGCCCCCCACCTCGACCCGCGGGCGTTGTCCGACGAGGCCGACCAGCACGTGTTGGCCGCCAGCAAGGCCGCCGCCAAGGTGCGCGCCGCGGTGCCTCTCGCTGTCTCTTATAC
>JBEBJC010001007.1:0-3291 GCA_040080105.1 Myxococcota bacterium | reverse complement strand
ACCCACGGCCATCCGGCGCCCCTCGAGGTCGTACTGAGCGACCAGCGGCGGCGCCTCGGTCACCACCTCCGGGAACCCGAGCTCGACCGACGCCTGGGGGTCGAGCTCGGCCAGGAACCGGCCGGCGATCACGTTCATCAGCTCGAACAGGAACCCGTTGCGCTGCTCGTCCGACCCGGTGGCGAACGCGCCCCACGCGGTGCGGGTCATCTCCTCCACCGCGTCGGCCGACATTCCGAGCACCAGAGTGCCGGGCGTCGGGGCGAACACCGCGATCTTCACCCAGGTCGCGGGATCGACGGGCTGCGTGTCCGCAGCGGGCTGCGCGTCGACGAACGCGAACGCGGCGGCGGCGTCGGCAACCGCGCGGTCGAGGCACCGGCGACGTTCGGTGTTCACAGCCCCACCGCCCTGAGGCTGTCCTTGAGCTGCTGGGTCGAGAACGGCTTCTTCAGCACCGCGTTCGCGCCGGCGGCCTTGAGCTGGACCACCTTGGCGTCGTTGACCAGACTCGACAGCACGATGAACGGCGTGGTCTTGTGCAGCGATAGCCCACGCACCCGCGCGAGCAGCGCGTGGCCGTCCAGCACCGGCATGTTCAGGTCACACACGATCAGGTCCACCTTCTTGACCGTGAGCTGTCGCAACGCGACGCTCCCGTCTTCGGCCTCGAGGAACTCGGCACCACCGACGCCGATCATCGAGGACACTGCTGCTCGAACCAGCTGACGCGCCAGGGGCGAGTCGTCGACGATCATCACCTTCTTCATGATCTGCCCCTCAGGCTAAGGTCCACACACCGAACATCGGGTTGCTCACCCGCACCTCGCCGCTCTCCACCAGGACCGAGACCGTGCGGGACATCGTCCCCTCCACGTCCTCGGCGATGGGGACGATCCCGCGGCTCCACAGCGCCTTCCGCACCGCGAGCAGGTTCCGGCGCCCGATGTCGAACCCGGTGAGGCCGTCCACCGCGGTCGCGCCGCCCACCAACACCACCTCGAGCGCGTCGCGCTGGATCCCCAATTGATGGCCCGCCTCGAGCACCGCCGCGACCGCGGTGGGCGCGTAGTACCCGGCCTTCGGCACCGCGTTCGAAGTGGGCGGAGACGACGGGACGACCACGTGCGCGAGCCCGCACACGCCGCGCCGGCGGTCGCGCACGACCACCGCCACACACGAGCCGAGCGCGTGGGTCACGAGGGAGTCCTCGGGCACCGCGCTGGCGCCGAGGTCCCCAACACCGAGGGTCATACGCGGCACGGGGCCTCCACCGCGTCGAGCAGGCGGTCGGCCGCCTGGTGCAACGGGACGAGCGCCTCGGCCGCGCCGCGCTCCCACGCGGCCTTCGGCATCCCCCACACCACCGAGGTCGCCTCGTCCTGGGCGAACGTGCGGGCGCCGGCCTTCCGCATCGCGCCGAGCCCGTCGGCGCCGTCGGCGCCCATCCCGGTGAGCAGCAGCCCGACCCCGCTGCTCCCGACCGCCGCCGCCACCGAGCGGAACAGCACGTCGGCCGACGGCATGTGCCCGCTCACCTTGTCGCCGTCGGTCACCCGGGCGAGGAAGTCGCCGCCCGACCGCACCACCTCGAGGTGCCGGCCGGCGGGCGCGATCAGCGCGCGGCCGTGGATGATCCGGTCCCCGTCGGCCGCCTCGCGGACCTCGAGCCGCACCACCTCGTTCAGGCGGGCCGCGAACGGCGCGGTGAACCCGGGCGGCATGTGCTGCACGATCACCACCCCGGGGCAGGTCGGCGGCAGGTCCATCAGCACCGCCCGGATCGCCTCGGTGCCGCCGGTGGAGGCGCCGATCGCGACCACCTTGCGGGTGGTGGTGGCGAGCGCGCGGGGCTCCCGGGTCGGCGCGCGGTTCGCCTTGAGCCGGTCGAGCCGGGCGGTGGACGCGATCAACACCTTGGTGCGGAGCTCGGCGAGCATCGCGTTGGTGCCGCCGGCGAGGTTCTGGGTCGGCTTCGCCACCACGTCGACCGCGCCCGCTTCGAGGGCGTCGAGCGCGATCTGGCTGCCGCGGGTGCTGAGCGAGCTCACGATCACCGTCCGCACCGGGTGCACGCTCGACAGGCGGCGCAAGAACTCGATGCCGTCCATCCGCGGCATCTCGACGTCGAGCGTCATGACCTGTGGGGCGAGCTGGACGATCATGTCCCGCGCCTCGAACGCGTCGCGCGCGGCGCCCACCACCTCGATCCGGGGATCGGCGGCGAGGCCGGCGCTCAGCACCCGGCGCGCGACCGCCGAGTCGTCGACCACCAGGACGCGGACCCGGTCGCTCATGCCGCCCTCCCGGGCCCACGCCGCCACACGCTCGGGGCCACCGAGGTGAGCGGCCACTTGCCAGCAGGGAGAGACTCTGCGTGTCCGACGTACAAGTAGCCTCCGGGCGCGATCAGGTCGACGATGCCGGTCACCACGCGGTCGCGGACCGGAGGATCGAAGTAGATGAGGACGTTTCTGCAAAACACGATGTCGAACTGAGTCCGGAACGGCCAGGTGTCGCGGATCAGGTTCAGCCGGCGGAACGTCACGTCGCCCTTCAGCGGGGCCGACATGGTCCCCGCGCCGGTCCGGTCGAACTGGACGTACTTGCGCCGCCACTCCTCCGGCAGCGCCGCGAGGTGATCGGCGGGGTAGGTGCCGCGGCGCGCCTGGTCGAGCGCCTTGGCCGACACGTCGGTGGCGAGCAGCCCCGCGCGCCAGTCCGCCGGGACCCCGTCGCGCAGGATCATCGCGAGCTGGTACGGCTCCTCTCCGGTCGCCGACGCGGCGCACCACACCCGCAGGTCCCGCTCCTGGCGGCGCGCGGCCAACCGCTCGGGCAGCGACACGTCGCGGAGGTGCTCGAAGTGGCCCGGCTCGCGCCAGAAGAACGTGTGGTTGGTGGTGAGCGCGTCAGCCAGGTCCGACCACAGCCGCTGGGTCGGCCGGTCGAGGTGGGTCGCCGCCCACGCCCGGTACGACTCACACCCGGAGCGGGCGACCACCGACTGCATCCGGCGCTCGACCAGCAGGCGCTTCTCGGGCGGGAGCCGGATGCCGAGGTGGTGCTCGATCACCTTGCCGAACGCCGCGTACTCCGCGTCGGTCATCGACAGTTCGAGCGCGGAGCGGGTCGCGGCGTTCATGTCAGTACCGACCGAACTCGTGGTCGTCGAGCGGGATCACCGAGGCCGGGTCCACCAGTGACCCGTTCGCCGAAGCCACCAGCCGCTTGGGGGCGCCGTTCGGCTTGGCGGGAGCCGGAGCGGCCGGTGCCGGGCGAGCGGGGGGG
>JBEBJC010000093.1:0-14754 GCA_040080105.1 Myxococcota bacterium | reverse complement strand
TCACCCCGGTGGGCCCGGGCGAGGTGAACGTCGCCGCCCTGTGTGAGCACGACACGATGGCCCGGTTCAAGGGGCGGCTGGCGGAGGGGTTCGCCGAGCTCGTGCGCGCCTCACCGCTCGGCGAGCGGCTGGTCGGGGGGCGGTGGCTCGGCGACGTGGCGGCGGTCGGGCCGCTCCTGCGGTCGGCGCGCGCGGTGGTCGCGGATCGGGTGGTGCTGGTGGGCGACGCGGCCGGGTTCGTCGACGGGATCACCGGCGAAGGGATGTCGGTCGCGCTGCACTCCGCCGCGCTCGCGGCCGACGTGGTGTCGAGCGCGCTGCGGGCCGGCGAGCCGACCGCGGCGGCGCTCCGCCCGTACGAGGAGCGTCGGCGGGCCCGGGTGCGCGACAGCGAGCGGCTCACCCACCTCGTGTTGTGGGGGATGCGCCGGCGCCGGATCGCCGAGCGCGTGGTGCGCTCCCTCGCCCGGCGGCCCGAGCTGTTCGACCGGCTGCTCGCGATCGAGACCCGGTCGGAGCCGCTGGCGTCGTTCGGGGTGACGGGCCTGCTCGGGCTGGTCTTCGCCTGACGCCGGGCGGTGTACCCTCCCGCATGAGCGGTGAACGGCGGTCGCGGATCGGGCTCGTGTTGTCGGGAGGCGGCGCGCGCGGGGCGTACGAGGCGGGCGTGCTGCAGTGGGTGCTGCAGGACTGGGCGCGCTCGGGGGTCCCGCCGCGGGTGCACGCGGTGTGCGGGACCAGCGTGGGGGCGATCCACGCCGCGTTCCTCGCGAGCGCGCTGCACGATCCGGTGGGCGCGTCGGAGCGCCTCGGCGGGGTGTGGTCGGAGCTGCGGGTCGACCAGCTGCTCCGGATCGGCGCTGGCCAGGCGCTCGGCCTGTGGCGGCTCGCGCTCGGGGGCGGGTCGGGCGCGAGCGTGTTCGACGCCCGCCCGCTCGCGGCGATGGTCGGGCGGTCGGTCGCGTGGGGGCACATCCGGTCGAACGTCGCCGCTGGGCGCCTGCAGGCGCTGACGGTGACCGCGACCCACGTGCCCACCGGGCGGCCGGTGGTGTTCGTGGAGGCGCGCCCGGGACACCCGATGCCGGCGGGCTCCGGCCGGAGGGTGGTCACCCGCCCGGCCACGATCGGCCTGCCGCACGTGCTCGCGTCGGCCGCGATCCCGCTGGTGTTCCCGCCGGTGAAGATCGACGGCGACCTGTACTGCGACGGCGGCCTCCGGCTCAACACCCCGATGGGGCCGGCGATCCGGCTCGGGTCGGACCGGCTGTTCGTGGTCGCGCTGAACACGACCCGCGAGGCGCAGGGCCTCGCCGAGCTCGGCTCCGGGCGGTATCCCGGGGCACCGTTCCTGATTGGCAAGGTCCTGAACGCGTTTCTGCTCGACCACGTGGCGCAGGACCTGGAGAACCTCGAGCGGGTGAACCGACTGCTCGCCGATGCGGTCGCCGCCGGCGCCTCCGTCGATCGACTGGCGGCGGTGGCGACCGCGGAAGGCCGGCCGGTGCACCAGCCGATCCGGGCCCTCGCGATCCACCCTTCGGAGGACCTCGGCGCCCTCGCCGAGCAGCACGTACGCAAGCTCTCGTGGGTCGGGCGGGCCCCGGTGGTGAACACGTTGTTGAAGCTGGTCGACGTGGGGGAGGGGACCGGCTCGGATCTGGCCAGCTACCTGCTGTTCGACCGGGGGTACACCCAGGAGCTGCTGGCGCTGGGCCGATCCGACGCCGAGGCCCGCGCAGAGCAGATCCGCGAGTTCTTCGCCGGATGATGTAGGGGGAAGCTGCTCCGTGCGCGATCGGGACCCCGATCGAGGGCCGTTCCGGAGCGGTACCAGTTTCGTTGTAAGGCCGCATTAATTAGGTCTTAGTTACAAAGATCAGATACCGGTTTCATCGCCCTTGCAGCATTGTCGAACTGGGGGAAGATGATGTCGCGCGACGTGTGTGACGACGCGATCTCGGACGCGGGCCGGACCGGTCCAGCCGAGAGCGTGCCAAGCCGCGAGTCGTGCCGTTCTTAGCGACGAGCTCCTCACCCTCGGCGGACCCTCCCGGGCCCGGCGCGGCCTGGGCTCTGCCTGCGAATACTGACCGTTCGGCGGGCTCCAGTCCCCGTCGACGTGCACCCCTCCGACGGGGTGCGGGAGAAGGGGGGAAGGACCGGCACCACCCCCTGACGCGGCCCATCCGCCGCGTCTCGCCGGTCTCCATCAACCTCGCTCGGCGCTCCACGCCGAAGCTCGCTCGAACCGGAGGAGCCTGCAGAATGCCCGAAGTCCTTCCGGACGCCGACGAAGGCGTCCCAGAACGCACCGAGGCCGGCCTCACCCCTGACGCCGCCCTCGGTGCCGACCCCACCCGAGCCGCTCGCTACGCGTTCCAACAGCGGTTCTTCCCCCAGGCGACCCCCCAACAGTGGAACGACTGGCGCTGGCAGCTGCGCCACCGGATCCGGGACCTCGCGACCCTCGAGGCGATGGTCGAGCTCACCCCCGACGAGCGGGGTGTGATCGAGCAGATCGGCGGGCGGCTCCCGATGGGGATCACGCCGTACTACGCGTCGATCATGGATCCCGAAGATCCGACCGATCCGGTGCGGCGCACGTTGGTCCCGCAGGGCGCCGAGCTCCTGCGCACCCCCGGCGAGGCCGAAGACCCACTCGGGGAAGACCACGACTCCGCGGTCCCCGGGCTCGTGCACCGGTACCCCGACCGGGTGCTGTTCCTGACCACGAACTTCTGCGCCGTGTACTGCCGGTACTGCACCCGCGCGCGGCTCGTCGGTCACACCGGCGAGTTCCACTTCAACGTGGCGCAGCACCAGGCCGCGATCGACTACATCGCCGCCCACCCCGAGATCCGCGACGTGCTGATCTCGGGCGGTGACCCGCTCACGATGGCCGACGATCGGCTGGAGTCGTTGCTCGCGGCGCTCCGGGCGATCCCCCACGTCGAGTTCCTGCGGATCGGCACCAAGGTGCCGGCGGTGCTGCCGCAGCGGATCACCCCGCAGTTCGTGGCGATGTTGAAGCGGTACCACCCGCTGTGGATGAGCATCCACTTCATGCACCCGAACGAGGTCACCCCCGAGGTGTCGGTGGCGCTCAACCGCCTCGCCGACGCCGGCGTGCCGATGGGGAGCCAGACGGTGCTGGTCAAGGACGTGAACGACAACGTCCCCACGATGAAGAAGCTGATGCACGGCATGCTCAAGAACCGTGTTCGGCCGTACTACATCTACCAGTGCGACCCGATCGTCGGCTCGGCCCACCTGCGCACCCCGGTGTCGAAGGGGCTCGAGATCATCGCCGGCCTGCGCGGCCACACCACGGGGTACGCGGTCCCGGCGTTCGTGGTCGACGCCCCCGGCGGCGGCGGGAAGATCCAGCTGCTGCCGGACGCGGTCGTCGGGCGCGAAGGCGACGACCTGCTCCTGCGGAACTTCGAAGGCGGCGTGTACCGGTACCCGGACCCGCTCTGACCATGGGCGGGACGCTGTGGGGCTGCGCGGCGCACGCGCAGCTCGGCCGCACCTGCTGCCAGATCTCCGAGATCCTGGTCACCGAGGGTGACCGGGTGCGGATCCGTGCCCACTTGCTCGACCACCCGATCGACGGCGTCGATCCCGAAGCGTTCTGGCACGACACCTGGCCGGCGAGCGACGTGTACTGCGACGACGGCTCGGACCCGGGCTGGACGATGGCGTTCCACATCGACGGGTCCCGGCCGACCACGAAGCGCAAGGACAACGGCGACTGCGTGTTCCTCGGCCCGGTCGGGTGCCGGCTGTCGGCCGAGTCGCGGCCGCTGATCTGCCGGATGTACCCGTACGCGTTCGACGAGCACGGGATCACCGGGCTGGACGACGACCGCTGTCCGCGCGAGGTGATCCCGCCGGGCAAGTCGATCGTCGAGGTGCTGGAGATGGAGGAGTCGGAGGCGGAGCGCTGGCGTCGTCAGCTGTACGCCGAGATCCGCGCGAACCCGGGGAGGGGCCGTTGAACGTCGGGCTGACCTACGATCTGCGCTCGGAGTACCTCGCCATGGGGTACGGCGAGGAGGAGACCGCCGAGTTCGATCGAGAGTCGACGATCGAGGCGTTGGAGCAAGTGATCGGCGCGCTCGGGCACACCACGGTCCGCGTCGGGCACCTGCGCTCGCTGGTGGGCCGGCTCGCCGCGGGCGAGCGGTGGGACGTGGTGTTCAACATCTGCGAGGGGCTGCGCGGGTACGGGCGGGAGGCGCAGGTCCCGGCGCTGCTCGAGGCGTACGACATCCCGTGTACGTTCGCCGACCCGCTGACCGCGGCGCTCACGCTGCACAAGGCGATGGCGAAGCGGGTCCTGCGCGACGCCGGGGTCGCGACGACCGACTTCCGGGTGGTGGAGTCGATCGACCAGGTCGACGCGGTGGACCTGCCGTTCCCGCTGTTCGTGAAGCCGGTGGCCGAGGGCACGGCGAAGGGGATCCACCCCACCTCGAAGGTCGCCGACCGGGCCGCGCTGCGGGCGCGGTGCGCCGAGCTGCTCGCGCGGTACCACCAGCCGGTGCTGGTCGAGCCGTACCTGCCGGGCCGCGAGTTCACCACCGGGGTGACCGGCGGCGGCGGCGGAGCCGAGGTGATCGGGACGCTCGAGGTGGTGTTGCTCGCCGACAAGGCCGAGGCGAACGCCTACACCTACCTGAACAAGGAGGAGAGTGAGGAGCGCTGCGCGTTCCCGCTCGCGGGCGAGCCGTGGGCCGCGCGGTGCGCCGAGCTGTCGCTGCGGGCGTGGCGGGCGCTCGGGTGCCGCGACGCGGGGCGGGTCGATCTGCGCGCCGACGCCGCCGGCAACCTGATGGTGCTCGAGGTCAACCCGCTGCCGGGGATGCACCCGAGCCACTCCGACCTGCCGATGTTGTGCACAACCGTGGGGCTGCCGTACGCCGAGCTGGTGCGGCGGATCCTCGACGCGGCGATCGCGCGCGGCGCCCGATGAGGGTGCTCGTGCTGCACGACGTGGTGCCGCCCGGCGCGCCCCCCGACCAAGTCGACGCGCTGGTGCAGGCCGAAGTGGTTCGGCGGGTGCTCGAGGCCGACGGCCACCACGTGTCGATCGACACGTTCCGGCTCGATCCCGCGCCGGTGGTCGCCGCCCGGCCGGACGTGGTGTTCAACCTGGTCGAGTCGATCGGCGGCGACGGGCGGCTCGCGCACCTCGCGCCCGCGATGTTCGAGCTGCTCGGCATCCCGTTCACCGGCTCGGGCGCGGCCGCGCTGGCGGTGACCGGCCACAAGCGCCTGTGCAAGCGAACGCTGGCGCTGCGGGGGATCTCGGTGCCGGAGGACTTCCCCGACGGGGGGCCAGCGTGGATCGTGAAGAGCCTGTTCGAGCACGCGTCGGTCGGGCTCGACGACAGCTGCGTCGTGGGCGCGCCCGACGTCGAGGCGGCGGTCGAGCGGCTCGCGCCCCGGATGGGGGGCGCGGTGGTCGCCGAGACCTACGTGGACGGGCGGGAGCTCAACGTGTCGATGCTCGAGACCCGCGACGGGGTGCGGGTGTTGCCGTTGGCCGAGATCGCGTTCCACCTCCCGCCAGGGCGGAAGCGCATCGTGGGCTACGCGGCGAAGTGGGAGCCCGGCAGCGCCGAGTGGGACGGCACCCCGCGCACGTTCGACGTGCCGGGCATCGACGTGCCCACGATCGAGGCCCTGTGCCGCAGGTGCTGGACCGAGCTCGGGCTGCGCGGGTACGTGCGGGTCGACCTGCGGGTGCCCGCCGACCCGGACGGGACCGTGCGGGGCGAGCCGGTGGTGCTCGAGATCAACGCGAACCCGTGCCTCGCGCCGGACGCCGGGTTCGCAGCGGCGGTGGAGCGGGGAGGGGGGACCCTCGACGACGCGGTCCGCGCGATCGTGGCGGCTGCCGCTTCGTAGGCCGACCGCTCACGGCTCGGGGAGGATCGCGGTGAGCGCGTACCCGGTGCGGAGCAGCTGCAGCTCCTGGTCGTCGAACCCCGGGGCTCGAGGATCGAGGCGCCGCCGCTCGCTGTCCCGCGCGTACTCCCGGGCCTGCTGCTGGGGGTCGACCTCGACCGCGCCGGCGGGGAGCTCGGACAGAAACCGCTCCACCACCTCGGTGGTCCAGCTGCGGTCCGGGCAGCGCACGAACAGGTCGAGCGCGACCTCCACCCGCACCGTCTCGGGGTCGAGGCGCCCGCTCACCAGCCACAGCGAGCGCCCGTACCGGTGCACCGCCGACCACCCGCGCCGGCCGACCCTGAACTGGCGCCGCTCGTCGGTCTCCGAAACCCCGAGCAGGTACCGCCCGAGGGCGTGGACCCGGTCGATCCGGATCGGCAGCGCCGCCCCGTCCGCCCCGAACGCGTGGTCCTCGGGGTCGAGCAGGATCGCGGTCCGGCGGTGGCCCAACACCCGCTGCAGGCCCAGGCGGCGGGTGGCGCGCGCCGCGACCTCCACCCCGTCGGGGCCCTGGGGGTCGGCGAGCTGTCGATCGAGCGCGGCGTCGGCCTCTCCGGAGGTCACGCGTCGCGCGAGGGCCGACACCTCCGGCGAGGGGTCCCGCAGTGCGGACAGCCAGGTGCGCACCCGGTCGGCGTCCACGATCCGGGCGGCGTAGCCGATGCCCCGCGCCAAGATCGGCTCCGCTCCTCGCGCGGCGCCGGTCTGTGCTCGGAACCACCGGTCGACCAGCCGCAGCGCGAGGTCGGGCCGCGGCCGCCCGTCGGTGGGCCCGACCTCGAGCAGGTGCAGGTACGCGTCGACCGTCGCCGGCGACAGGGCGGGCAACACGTCCGACACCCGCTGGTGGAACGCTTCGTCCCACCCCTTCCGGACCGCCCCCCACACGTCCGGCCGCTCACCGGCGCCGACCAGCGCGTCGAGCGCGACCTGGTCCGGGTCGGGGTCCAACGCCGACCCGCCGGACAGGCGGCGCCCTCGCTCGTCGTACCGATCGGTCCACAGCCTCTCGCCCGCCGCCGACCACCACACCCACCGGCCGAGCCGCCGGTTCGTCCCGAGCTCGTTCCGGCCGTCCACCCACCGCGCCGGCGCGAGCACGGTCGGCTCGGACGGCGACACGAACCGCGCGGTGTGGGGGACCGTGGGCGGACGGGGCGGCACGGGGGTGCCGTCCCAGCTGAGCTCGCGCCCTTCCCCGTCGTAGTGGCGGGTCTTGTGCACCGCGTAGCCGCCGTCGGACTCCTCGCGCCACCAGCGGACCGCGGGGGACACCGCGCCGAACCCTTCGACGTCGGTCGGACCCGAGGGGCAGCGGAACGTGGTGGTGCCCTGGCGCCCGTGCTCCCACTGGCTGTCGATCGCGAGCGCGCCGTCGGGGTGGAGCTCGCGCTGGGTGCCGTGGCGGAGGCCGTGTGAGTACCGGCTCTCGGCCGCCAGGGTCCCGTCGGCGCGCCACGCCCGCCACAGGCCGGCCCGCGACCCGTCCTCGGCCCGCGCGCCCGCCACCCACCGGTGCTGGACTGCGTCCCACACGGCCTCGGCCGGGAGCGTCACGTCGCGCCCCGGATGCCGGTGACGTCGATCTCGACCCCGTCGATCGCGTCCAGCCGGTCCCGCAGCGCAGTCGGGTCGGTGGCGGTGAGGTCGAACCGGACGGCGCGGCACCGGGTGCCGGCGAGGCCCATCAGCAGGGCGGCGATGTTGTCCTCGAACACGTCCCACCACCCCGCGAACCGCTGCGGTGGGGCGGAGATCTTCAGCTCGAACCGGTCCTCCACCCGAACGAACGTGTAGGTGGCGGTGAAGTAGCCGTACTCGACCTTCGCCCACAGGCGCTCGAGCCGCGGCAGCTCGGGCAGGAGCGCCACGGATCGCTCGAGCACGGGCACGATCGTCCGATCGTTGGTCGAGCCGCCCTTGGCGCGGTGGGTCCACCCGAGGGTGTGCAGCCCGCGCCCGAGCGGGCCGGTGAGGGGGTCGAGGTTCAGGTCCGCGAGCTGGTGCGGACGCCCGAGGTCCAGCTCGAGTGTGTGCAGCGCCGGAAGTGCGTTCTCCGCGAGCGCCGCCAGGTCTCCGCGCTCCAGCAGGGCCACCGCGAGCGACTCGAGCCGGGGCCGATCGGGCCACGCGAACGGGGCGCGGACGTCGCGTAGCTCTCGCAGCGAGCGCAGCGCCGGCGACGCGGCGAGCGCGTCGGAGGAGCCCGCGTCGAGCACCTCCACCGTCGCCCAGTACGGGCTGTCGACCGGGGGATCCGCCTCGCCGCTGCGCAGCGCGCACTCCGACAGGAACCCGAGCGCGAACCGGGGCCCGGACTTGAGCCACCGGGCCAGCGGACCCGCGAGCGCCGGCCCTTCGGCGCGCTCGAGCTCCTTGATCCGCGCCTTCGACCCCTTGTCGGGCTTGACCTGCAGCTGGAGCGCGAGGAGCTCCGCCCGGACGTCGCCGCTCGCGGCGAACTGGGCCGCGTAGCGCTCCCGCAGCCCGCGATCACCGGGGTTCGCCAGGATCTCGGCGATCCGGTCCTCGCGAGAACCCGACGGCTCGGGCGGGGGGGAGGCGAGCGCGGCGAGCCGCGCGCGGTCCTCGGGGTCGAGGGTGAGTCCCGCGAACGACTCGAGCAGCGCCTCCCGCGCGGCGAGGATCTTCTCGACCCGATCCCTGGCCCAGCCCGGCTCCCCCGGGGCGGCGTGCTCGTACCGCTCCGGGAGCTCGCGCAGGCGCGGCAGGATTCGGGCGTCGCGGCTCGCCGCGATCCGGTCGAACATCCGCCGCCACGCCTTCATCGTCGACGTCGCGGTGAACGGGACCTGGTACGCGAGCTCGACCACCGCTCGATCGATCCGCGGATCCTCGGGCCACTGGGCGAGCCGCTCCAGCCGGTCGGTCACCACCGGAGACGGCGCGTCGCCGAGCGTCGCCATCAGCGACGGCACCACGGCGGGGTCGCGGGTGGCCTCGGCCTCGTCCCACCGGGCGATCGCCGCCTTCGACTTGCCGGCCATCCCTGCCGCAGCCTGGGCGTCCGCCAACCGGTCGAGCGCGTCGGCGAGCTCTGGCGCGGGCCGGCGCGCCCACGCCTCCCGTACCGCCGCCAGCGTCGACGCGCGGTCACCCGGCCGGGCCTGCCCGAGCTCCGCGTCGACCCGCGCGGCGACCGGGGCCGAGGTCGGGGTCTTCGCGGCGCGCGGCGCTCGCGGCGCCGGGCTCGGGGCGAGCGGCGCCAGGGGCGGCATCGGGAGCGCGACGACGCGCATCATCGAGTGCCCCTCCTGGAACCACCGGAACTCGGCCCGGTCGAACGCGGCCCGTGCCTCGTCGGCGGAGGGGTAGGTCGCGACCCGCACCGGGCCGGGGCCGCCGCGGTTCATCTCCAGCAGGGTCACCCCGGGGCTGCTGCCGGCGGCCACGTGGACCGCTCCGTGGACCCCGCGGCTCCACGAGCGGGTCTCGGCGCCGAACCGACCCCGGTACTCCCGCACCAGCGTGGCCGCGAGCTTGGGGTGGTACGTCGGGTCGACGACCTTGGCGGTGGGGGACTCCGCCGCGAACATCTGCTCCACCCGCCGGGTCCACCCGAGCGTCGGGCACTCCACCAGCAGGTCGGTCACCACCTCCGGCTGCCCGCGGGAGGAGAAGTACGACGAGCCCTGGAGCCAGATCGTGGTGCCGAACCGCACCGTGGTCGACCACACGCTCTTCCCCGACCACCGCACCACCCGCTCGTCGATCCGATCGTGGCGGGTGAAGTACCGCCTGAGGCTGGTCCCTCGCTGGTCGACCCGCAACGGGAGCGCGTCGAACCGGTCGCCGACCCAGCCGTACGCTCGCTCCTCGGGGTCCACCAGCACGAGCTCGGGCGCGCGCTCACCGAGCGCGCGCTTCAGCCCCAGCACGCCGAGCTCGCGGGTCGCCAGCGCCACGAACCCGTCGGTCGGGACGTCGCCGCCGCTCCGCAGCGCGGCGAGGTGTCGGTCGAGCTGCGCGCCGCTCGTGCCGTCGAGCGCGGCGAGGACGGTGGGCTCGAGCTCGGCCCGGATCCGAGGCTCGGGATCGGTGGCGAGGAACCGCGACCACGACTCGGTCAGCCGCGCCACGTCGTGGAGCGCGCTCGCCCACCGGGCGGCCTCGGCCAGCGCGGCGCGGTCGAGGGACCCGAGCCGGGGGAGGACCAGCGCCCAGCCGAGGTCGGGTCGGGCTACCTTCCAGCCCGCGCCGCCTCGCCCGTACTGGGGCAACTCCTCCAGCACCTCCAGGTACGCGCTCAGGCGGTCCGGCGGGTGGGAGTCCAGCGCGCGAACCACCTGCTGGTGCACCTCGTCGTCCCACAGCTGCCCGAGGTCGTACCCGCTCCGAAACGGCGTCGGGTCGGCGAGGAACGTGGCGATCGCGGCGTCTCGGGGGTCGGCGGCCACCGTGTCGAACGAGGAGCGCTGCCGGCCGCGCGGGTCGTACCGGGTGACCCGGGACAACGCGCCCGAGGGGGTCCACCATCGCCACAGCCCGATCGGGCGGCGGGTGGCGCGCTCGACCGCGCCGTCGACCCAGCCGACCCACCCGGCGCCCGCGCGGTCTTCGAACCGGGCGGTGTCCGGCACCCCGTCGGGGCGGGGTGGCTCGGGGTCACCCGCGGCGGTCGTCGGCTCGCCGCGCCGATCGCGCCACCGGATCGCCCGCACCCCGTACCCGCCGTCCCCGACCTCGTCCCAGGTGGCGACACGGGCCGGCACCTGGTCGAAGCCCGGCACGTCGGTCGGGACCTGCGGCGCGTGGAACGTCGCGGAGGCCGGGTGACCGCCCGCCCACCGGGCCTCGATCGCCAGCGCCCCGTCCGGGTGGAACGTGCGGTGGATCCCGTCGGGACAGTCGTCGACGCGGTGTTCCTCGACCCACGGCGTGCCGTCGCGGCGCCAGGTGCGCCACGCGCCGATCCGCAGGCCGTCAGCGTCGCGCGCGCCGAGCTCCCACCGATCGGTCGCCGGGTCGAACACCGCCCCGGGGGCTGGCGCCGGTGCGGGGCTCCGATCGGCCGTGATCGCGGCGTCGAGGGCCTCGAGCTCGGCGGCGGTCAACTCCCGCGCCGGCCCTCCGGCGGTGACCAGCCGCGACACGTCGGTCAACGGGACGGTGTTCGGTTCGGCGTTCCACGCGGTCCCGTCGTAGGTCGGCCGGCGCAGCACCCCTACCAGCCAGGTCCTGCCCCCGGGCCGCGCAGTGACCAGGTACAGCGCAGCGACCTCGCCCTGGAGCTCCTCCCCCTGCTGAGTCGACCGCGCGACCACCGCGCCGAGCTCGAGATCGCGAAGCTCTACCGACATCAGGACCTGTCTCATGGCGCCCTCCGCAGGACAGCTGGTGTATGGAGGGGCCCGGCCGGCGCCCAGTGAGCGATTGTGAGGGTCGCCGGCGCGGATGCTCACCAACGCTCACCGGCCGCCCGGCCGACGCCCGGGTACGACCGCGGGGTGGAGGTGAGCTCGTGGCAGACGTGCTGGCGATCGTGAGCGCGGCGGTGTTCCGGAAGGCGCGGACCGCGGAGGGCGGCGCGCTGGGTCTGCGCCGGGTGTACCCCACCGACCGGTACGCCTCGAGCCACAAGGTGCTGCGCGCCAAGCTCACCGGCGACCTGTACCTGGTCACCGTCACCGACGACCGGCTGTGGCTGGTGGCGGTCCTCCGCCGGCCGGTGCACGACGGGCAGGCGTGGGTGTCCCCGCCCAACGTGCAGCCGATCGTCGATCTGACCTCGGTGGCCGGTGAGCTCCGGTTCGACACCGGCACCGGGCTCGACGCGGAGAAGATGGCCTCGTCGCTGCAGACCCCGCGCGGGCTCACCGCGTCCGACGCCGCGGTCCTGCAGAAGGCCATCGCCGCCGCCGCCGCCGACCGCGCCACCCCGGCCGCGATCGAGGCCGCCGTCGTGCGGGTCACCGCGGCGATCCTCGGGCGGACCGAGGAGCAGGTGCGGTCGGATCCGGGACAGTACGCCGCGTTCCATTGGGACGACGGGTTCCTCGAGGAAGGGCTCGAGGAGATCGACTGGAGCACCTTGGTGATCGACCCCGAGCCGGGGGGGGATCTGTACGGCCGACGGGACTTCGACCTCCGCAGGTCCCGGTTCCACTCCGACGCGCTGCGCCCGACCGCGACGACCGACGACAGCCTGCGGGGCCTGTTGCGTCGCCAGGACGGGTACCTGTACGGCGAGCAGCTCTCCACCTTGATCGCCCAGAAGCGCCTGCGATTGGCCGACCTGGACTGTTGGCAGGTCGACGGCCGGATCTCGGGCGGGGGGAGCCTGGTGGAGGTGATGACCGCGCTGCTGATGCTGCGCGACTTCGACGAGCACCGGCTCGAGCCGGGTGAGTACAACGAGACCTCGCCCCGATGGGCTCCGCTGCTGGAAGGGATCGAGCCGCCGGGGCTGCGCGGCCACCTGTCGTTCTTCTTCCAGACCGCCGACGCCGCGCGGTGCACCGGGGCATGCCTGACCGTGGAGGGAGGGGACGACGAGGACGAGGACGAGGACGAGGACGAGTGGGAGGAGCCGGACGAGGTCGACGAACAGGAGCCGGAGGACGACGGCTACGAGCGGGTAGCCGAGTGGTGGATCGGCGAAGGCCAGGGACAGTGTGAGCTGGTGAGGATCGTCGACGACCGGATCGCGCCGGTGCCTCCGTTCACCCGCCACTCCCTGATCCGTCGCCCGCCGAGGTCGGAGGGAGACCGGCCGCCGACCAGCGGCAGGAGCGACGAGATCACCTCGAAGCCGGTCCACGAGGCCCTGGCCGAGCTGTCGCCGGGCCACCCGCTGCGGCGACGGCTCACGGGCACCACCGAGGCCGCGGTGCGGGCCGAGCTCGAGGCCCTGCGCGCCGACGATCCCGACCTGTACGAGGTGCTGGGACGGGTCGACTCGCTGATCCGGCAGGGTCGGAGCCGGACCGCGTTGGGGGTGGTCGGAGCCTGTGCGGCGGTGGTCGACCCGGACCACGCGTTGGCGGTCGAGTACCACCGCTGCTGGGCGCTGTTCACCCTCCGGTGCTGGCCGGAGGCACTCGTCAGCGCCGAACGCACGTTGGCGCTGTGGGTCGAAGCGTCGCCGATCCCCGAGTCCAACGTCCACAACAACCTCGCGTGGTGCGCGCTCCACATGGGTCAGCTGGACCGGGCCCTCGAACACGCCGATCGGGCGGTGGCGCTCGACCCGGAGAACGGCGCCGCGCAGGGCACCCGCGCCGACGTGCTGTTCGCCCTCGGCAAGGAGAAGGCCGCGCTGAAGATCTTCGAGCGGCTGATGCGCGACGGGGTGGACCCCGAGCCGACGGCGGCGGCGTCCGCGCACCCCGACTACCGGAAGTTGGCGCTGAAGTACCGGATGCCCGTCGAGCTGACCGATCGGGAAGCCGCGGAGCTCGAGTCCGCGCCCTCCGGCGGCCAGCCCACTTGACACTGTCACGGGTCCGATACTAGACAGTGTCACATCCGGGAGGACCCGATGAGTTCCGATCCGAGCTTCGTCCACCGGTACGGCCCGTGGGCGGTCGTGACCGGAGCCTCCGACGGGATCGGAGCCGCGTTCGCGCGGGCCGCGGCCGCGCGCGGCCTGTCGGTGGTCCTGGTCGCCCGTCGGGCCGACCGGTTGGAGACGCTCGCCGCCGAGCTCGATGCGGCCCACGGGGCGCAGACTCTGGTGGTCGCTGCCGATCTCGCCACAACGGCCGGCGTCGAGCGGACACTGGCCGCGATCGCGGCGTTGGACGTGGGGTTGCTGATCCCAGCGGCCGGTTTCGGCAGCATCGGCCCGTTCGTGGAGCGCGCGCTGCCGGCGGAGCTCGAGATGGTCGACCTGAACGTGCGCGCGGTGGTGGCGCTGGCGCACCCGCTCGGCGCGCGGATGGCGAGCCGGGGGCGAGGCGGGATCGTGCTCCTGAGCTCGATCGTCGCGTTCCAGGGGGTGCCCGGCTCGGCGACGTACGCTGCGACCAAGGCGTTCGTCCAGAGCTTCGCCGAGGCCCTCGCTGGCGAGCTGCGTGCCCGCGGGGTGGACGTGGTGTCGTCGGCTCCCGGGCCGGTGCACAGCGGATTCGCGGACCGAGCGGGGATGGTGATGGGCGCGGCCGCTACCCCGGCCGAGGTGGCGGAGTCCACGCTCGCGTCGCTCGGCCACGCGGTGACGGTGCGCCCGGGGGTGCTGGCCAAGGCGCTCGGGTGGTCCCTCGCCACCCTGCCGCGGTTCGGGCGGGTGTGGTTGATGGCTCACATCATGGCAGGTATGAAGCGGGGATGAAGTCGAGCGAGGACGCCCGCCGGCGCGTGCTGGACGCCAGTCTGGCGCTGGTCGCGCGGGAGGGGGTGCGGTCACTGAGCTTCCGCGAGGTGGCTCGGCTCGCGGGGGTCAGCCACCAGACCCCGTACCACCACTTCGGCAGCGCACACGGCATCCTCCGAGCCCTCGCCGCAGAGGGGTTCTCCGGGCTCACCGCCGCGATGAGCCGCGCAGCGACCGAAGCGGGGCAGGACCCCCTCGACCAGCTGACTGCCGCGGGGGTCGCGTACGTGGGGTACGCCAACGCCCACCCCGGGCACTTCCGTGTGATGTTCCAAGGTCCGGGGGACGAGCCGCTCCCCGAAGCGCGAGGCACCTGCGCCACCCTCGAGCGCCTCACCCGCGCTGCCCACGCCGGGGGCTACGGCGCCGTCGTCCCGGTCGGGGTGTTGGTGGGGGTGTGCTGGTCGGTCGTCCACGGCGTCGCCTCGCTGCAGGCGGAGGGCCACCGGCCCGCC
>JBEBJC010001006.1:0-3296 GCA_040080105.1 Myxococcota bacterium | reverse complement strand
TTGGGGGCGGTGGTGGCGCTCGCCGTGGTCGCGAGCGCGTTCCGCGACGGCCGGGTCGGCGCCGGGATCCACGAGGTCCCCGCGTTCGACGCCGCCGGGTTCGTGGCCCGGTATCGGGCAGGCGCCGCGAGCGCGCTGTGGGTCGCGTGCACCCTCGTGGGGCTGGGGGTCGCCGCGTCGTCGGGTTGGCGGGCGCACCGACGGCGGCTCGCCGGCGCCGCGGCCGCCGGGGCGCTCGCCGTGGTGTGCCCGCCCGCCGGCGCTTCGGCCGCAGCGCTCGTCCTCGCGCTCGGATCCGACGTGGGCACTGCGTGGATCGGCGCAGGGCTGTGGTTCGGCGCGATCGCCCACCGGTTCCACCTGGCCCAGCTCGTGTCCCCGGCCGACGCTGCCGCCCTCGACCTCGCGACCCTCGCGCAGCTCGGGGCGGGGCTGGTCGCGGTCGGGTGCGCGTTCGACGCGCCGCGGCTCGGCGCCGGGTTGGCCGCGCTGGCCGCGGGGAGCGAGCTGTCCGGGGCGCGGGCGCTCGCGTTCGGCCCGGTGCGCGAGCTCGGCGCCGCCGCGCTGCCGGTCCACCTGCCCGCCCGCGCCGCGCGGGTCCCCGGGGGGTGCCTGGTGTCGGGGTCCGCGCGGTCCACCGTCGGGCGGATCGACCCGGGCGACCACGTGTACCCGTGCCCCCCGGGCGCGTTCCCGCCCGACGGTGTGCCGATCGTCGCCGCGCCGCCGGACGCCCCCGCCTCGGCGCTCGCGGTCGACGGCGCCGACCAGGTGCGGGTGGCGTTCCGGATCGCGCCTGGGTGGTCGATGCCGGAGTGGCGGGTGTCGAGCCTGGAGGTGCCCCGGTTCGAGCGCTCGCCGCCGCTGCCCGGGGCGGTGCTGGTGCACGGCGATCGGGCGGCGGACGCCGCGGGCGAGGGAGCGCTCGCGCAGGTCGTGGCGCGGGCGACCGCACTTCGGCTCGACGTGTTGATCCACGACTCCGCCGCGCCGACCGTCGGGCGGTTCCTCGAGCTGTGTGGCGAGGCGGTCGCCGCGCGCCCTGCAGGCCCGCGGCGGGAGGCCGTCCGCTGTGGCGTGGTCTCCGGTCCGGTCGACCGGTGGCGACGGGCCACCCGACCGCTGGCGGCCCCAGCGGCGATCGACATCGAGTGGGAGACGGTCGAGGAGCCGGCCGAGTAGTGTGACCTCCCACACCCCGACGGCGCGCTATCGCACCGCGCTATCGCACCGACGCCGCCGCCACCGCCGCGCGGCGCTCGGCCCAAGTGGTCGCGGGTGGTGCGCCCGGGCGGGCGATCCACGCAGCGTCGGACTCGAACGCCAGCGCGAGCCACTGGGCATCCGCCGGCTCGCGCGACAGCGGCGCGGGCGCGGCCACGCCCATCTGGCGGTGGCAGGCGGCGCACGACTCGGTGAGCCCGGCGAGCTGCTCTGCCCCCTGAGTGAGATCGCCGACCTCCGACAGCCTCCGTCCCGCCGCGCGCAGCTGCTCGAGGTGGGCGACGGCCTCCGGCGCGAGCCCCGGCAGCGGGTCGGGCAGCGCCAGATCCGCGCCCGCCTGCCGCAGCCCGCCCAGGTCGCCGCGCCCGAGGGCCTCTCTGCCCGCGACCAGCGCCTGCTCGTGGTCCTGCATCTCCCACACCTGCCGCTTGCGCACCTCGTCCTGGACGTTCCAGCAGCCGGCCACCACCAACCACCCGAGCCCGAGTCGCATGTCCACCTCGATCCTCGAACAAGCAGGGTCCGTGCCAACGCGCCGGGATAGGAGGGGATGGAGGTCCCCATGTCGCTCGCCGCCGTCGAGTCCGCGTCTCCGACCCCCACCTCCCTCGCGGAGCTGCTGGCCACCCAGCGCGCGGCGTTCGCCGCCGACCCCTACCCGAGCGCCGACGTCCGTCGCCGGCGCCTCGACAAGCTCGCGTCGGTGCTGCTCGAGCGCAAGGACGACATCGCCCGCGCCGTGTCGGAGGACTTCGGCAACCGGTCGCGGCACGAGACGCTGATGGCCGAGGTGTTCGTCACGGTGTCGAACGTGCGGTTCCTGTCGAAGAACCTCGAGCGGTGGATGCGACGGGAGTCGCGCGGGGTCTCGCTGGTGCTCCGCCCCGCGACCGCGGAGATCGTGCCGCAGCCGCTCGGGGTGGTCGGCGTGATCAGCCCGTGGAACTACCCCGTCCAGCTGGCGTTCGCGCCGGTGGCGACCGCTCTCGCGGCCGGCAACCGGGTGATGCTCAAGCCGTCCGAGCTGACCCCGCGCACGAGCGCGCTGCTCGCCGAGATGTTGTCGGTGTTCCCCGCCGATCTCGTCGCGGTCGTGCAGGGCCCGGCCGAGGTCGGCGCCGCGTTCGCCGAGCTGCCGTTCGACCACCTGGTGTTCACCGGGTCGACCAAGGTGGGGCGGATGGTGATGCAGGCCGCGGCGAAGAACCTCACCCCGGTCACGCTCGAGCTCGGCGGGAAGTCCCCTGCGGTGGTCCACCCCGAGTACCCGATCGAGAAGGCCGCCGAGGCGATCGCGGCGTCGAAGCTGTTCAACGCGGGCCAGACCTGCGTCTCTCCAGACTACGTGCTGGTGCAGCAGGGCCGCGCGGACGCGTTCGTCGACGCGGTGCGGGCGGTGGTCGGCCGGTTGTACCCGCGACTGCTCGACAACCCCGACTACACCTCGATCGTGAACGGGCGTCACCACGCCCGCCTGCAGGCGCTGCTCGACGACGCGCGGGCGAAGGGGGCCGAGCTGATCGAGATCAACCCGGCGGCCGAGTCGTTCGCGGGGAGCCAGAAGCTGCCGCTGGTGATCGTGCGCGGGGCCACCGACGAGATGGCGGTGATGCAGGAGGAGATCTTCGGCCCGATCTTGCCGATCGTGGAGGTGCCGAGCGTCGACCGGGCGCTCGGCTACGTCAACGAGCACCCTCGCCCGCTCGCGCTGTACTACTTCGACCTCGACCGCTCGCGGGTCGACCGGGTGCTCGAGCGCACCCACTCGGGCGGGGTGACCATCAACGAGTGCATGCTGCACGTGGCCGAGGAGCACCTGCCGTTCGGGGGCGTGGGCCCGAGCGGGATCGGCGCGTACCACGGCAAGGAAGGGTTCGACGCCCTCTCCCACCGCAAGGCGGTGCTGCGCCAGCCCCGGCTGAACGGCCGCTGGCTGATCCTGCCGCCGTACGGGTCGCGCATCGAACGCCTGTTCGACTGGCTGTTGTAGGGCTAGGGAGGCCGTGGCGCGTAGGCCGCGCAGCGGCCACGCGCCCGGGCTCCTCCCCTGCCGCTGCCCGTGCCCGTGCCCC
>JBEBJC010001005.1:0-3297 GCA_040080105.1 Myxococcota bacterium | reverse complement strand
GGGGTGGGGGCAAGACCCGCCGGCGGTCGCCCTCACGTTGGCGTCCGGGCTGGCCGAGGTCGCCGCGATCGGCCTCGATCGTGCCTTTCGAACCGTCGAGTTGCACCGGACGATCGCCGAGCTCGATCGCCGACGCACCGAGTGGGCGCGCACCGAGACCCTCCGGCAGCTCGGCCAGATGTCGGCGGTGGTGGCGCACGAGGTCAAGAACCCGCTCGCCAGTATGTCGGCGGTGATGCAGGTGCTGCGGACGCGGTTCGCCGACGGGTCGCAGGAGAAGGACATCCTGTCGAAGCTGCTCGAGCGCGTCGCCGAGCTGTCGCGGATGGTCGACGAGCTGCTGGCGTTCGCCCGCCCGCGCACCCCGAACTGGACCACCGTGGCGGTCGCGCCGTTGCTGGCCGAGGTCGCGTCCACGCTGCGCCAGGACGAGGCGTACCGCGCAGTGGAGGTGCGGATCGAGGCGGAGGCGTCCACGGTGCGCGCGGACCGCGGGATGCTCCAGCGCCTGCTGCTGAACCTCGTGCTGAACGCGGCCCAGGCGACCGACGGCCGGGGGACCGTCACGCTCGCCGCGCGCCCCGCCCGGGACGGCCTCGAGATCTCGGTGTCGGACGACGGCCCAGGTGTCCCGCCCGAACTGGTGGACAAGGTGTTCGAGCCGTTCGTGACCACCCGCACCCGCGGCAGCGGCCTCGGGTTGGCGATCGCGCGCCAGGTGGCCGAGTCACACGGCGGCCAGCTCTCGTACCGACCCGCCGTGCGAGGGGGTGCCTGCTTCGCGGTGACGTTGCCGTCTACGGGAGGTTGATCACCGCGCCGTCGGTCCACCCCCGCGCCGGCACGCCGATCACGATCTCGGCGACGGCGTTGTCTGCGTACGGCAGCGGCAGGTACAGGGCATCGTCGAGCCACCCCCCAGTGAGCGTGCCCCACTCCAGGCCGTGCGGGTGGCGCTGCGCAGGGGCGTCCCACAGCTTGCTCACCACTCCGGCCGGGGTGATCCGGTACAACGCCGAGGTCTCGTAGTCCGTCGCGTACAGGTTGCCGCACACGTCGACGCCGAGCGCGTCGTGGAACGAGCCGAGGCCGACGTTCGACGCGAACTCGGTCGGCGGTCCGGTCGGGAGGAAGTCCGCGTCGAGATCGAACGCGTAGATCCGCCCGCCGGAGCCCGCGAACGTGCCGACGAACAGCCGCGTGTCGTCGATCGAGAACGCTGCCACCCTCGGGAAGCCTGCCGGCAGCGCGCTCGGCCCGAGCACGAGCTCGGACTCGCCGGTGCTCGGGTCGACCCGGACCATCCGCTGCTGGTCCGAGGCGTACAGCAGGCCGTTCGGGCCCACCACGAGCCCGTACGGGCGGACGTCCGGGCTGATCACCGTCACCGCCCCGGCCGCGGTCACCCGCAGGATCCCCTGGGTGGTCGCCACCGCGAGGTCGCCGTCCGGCAGCCACGCCATCTGGTCCGAGTTCGCCTCGAGGGTGGCATACAGCGACACCGTGCCCGCAGCGTCCGCCGCCAGCAGGTCTTGGAACGTACCGGCGCCGATGATCCGCCCGTCCGTCGCGAACGCCAGATCGTGGTACCCCCGGGCGGCGGGGATCTCGCGGATCGCCCCGACCGGAGGGATCGCGGCGCAATCGATCACCCGGCCCGGGCCGGCGGTGTCACCGGTCGCGCCGGTCACGCCCGACGGGCTCCCCTCGACGGGGGTCCCCGTGTCCGGGTTGCTCGGGGTCGTGACCGGCTCCGGCGGTTCGGGGACCTCGTCCACGGGCGCTGGACACGCCCAACCCAACACGAGCCACATCTGCGCACCTCTGATGTGACGATAGCGTGTCAGTGGTGACGATGATGCAAATCTTCGCCGTGGGGGTGGGTGTGGGTCCGGGCCCCGTGGTCGTGGACGTGGCTGTGGCGACCGGCCACCGGCGGATCATGGACGTGGTCGTGGTGTCCGTCGTCGTGGGTGTGCGGGTGGTCGTGCGCCTCCGCCGGGTGCTCGTGTGGGTGATCGTGCTGCTCCCCCAGGTGCAGCCACGCCCCGAGCGCCACGAGGGCGGCGCCGAGCGCGGTGAGCGCGGTGCCGAACGGCTGGCCGAGCGCGAGCGCCGCCACCACCCCCAGGAACGGCGCCACCGCGAACACCGAACCGGTCCGCGCCGCGCCGAGCACGCGCTGGGCCCGCAGGTACAGCCGCAGGCTCGCCCCGAACCCGAACGCCCCACACGCCGCGATCGCCGCTGCGTGCGCCGGGGCGGGCCAGGTCGAGCCCAGGGCCAGCGCCAGCGCGAGCGACAACGCCGCGCCGATCGACCCCTTCGCCGCGACCACGTCGCTCGGATCGAACTCGGACAGAGGGCGCGAGCCGACGTTGTCGACCGCCCACGCGAGCGTCGCGAGCGCCACCAGCGCGGCGCCGAACCCGCTCGAAGCGCCCGTCCCGTCTGCGTGATCGACGGCGACCAGCGCGCCGCCGACCCCGATGGCCACCACCGCGGTGAGCACCCGCGGCCCCAACGGCTCGCGGTGTATCCACCCACCGAGCAGCACCGTGAACGCCGCCTCCAGGTTCAACAGCAGCGCGGCGGTGGTCCCATCGGTGCGCCCGAGCCCTGCGGCGAGCGCGAGCGGCGCGACGAACGCGCCGCACACCGCCACTCCGACGACCCGCGGCGCCCACTGCCGGGTCAGCCGCACGTCGCGGCGGTGCGGCAGCAGCGCGAACGCGGCCGCCCCCAGGTACAACAACGCCGCGGTGGCGGGTGGGTCGGCGCCGCGCGACCACAGCTGCACCAGCGGGGTCACCCCTCCGAAGGCGGCGGCCGCGACCAGCGCGAGCAACACCCCGCGGGTGATCGGCGCCATCAGCGGCAGCTCACGTCGACCCACTGCACCGGCAGCGGCTCGAGCGTGCGCCCGGTGATCCTGAGCCGCCGCACCTGATCCGGGGCGGGACAGGCGACGGCGGTCCGATCCCGGCCCACGACCACCAGCTCGCGCACCGAGTCCCCGCGGCGAACCTCGTACCGATCGGCCGACCACCCGGCGGACCGCCCTCCCGCCGGATCGAGCTCCCCCGCGACCTCGATCGCGGCGAGCCTGTGGGGCCGCGCCGGGTCGGCGAGGGACAGCAACCACCCCTCGGTGAGTCGCCCCCCTCCGACCGGGCGATCGATCTCGACCACCAGCAGTGGGTCGACCGGGGGCTCGGTGGGTGCCGGCCCCACGCGCGGCAACACCCCCTCGGCGCCGAGGCCGAGCGCGCCCACCACCCGCACCGCGTCACACGG
>JBEBJC010001004.1:0-3300 GCA_040080105.1 Myxococcota bacterium | reverse complement strand
CGCCAGCCGCAGCAGCAGCTCGTCGGCGAGCGCCGCCACCCGAGCGGCGGTGTACGACGCGTCGACCGGGCGGTCCCCGCCGCCGGCCGGGTAGTGCACGCGGAACCACCGGGTCTCGATCGTGCGCCACTCGAGCTCGGCGTGGTGGTGTCCGGCGCGGTACGGCGCAGCCCCTGCGGTGGCGGCCCAAAGGCACCCGAGGGCGCGCCCGCAGGCCAACAGCCACAGGATCATGCTTTCCTCAGGATCAGGTCGCGCCCATATTACTGCTCAGCCCCCGCCGGTCCCTTGACCGCACCTGCGATCCCCTCGACCGGCACGTACAGCCGCAGCGCGAGCGGCTGGTTGAAGGGAGACTCGACCAGCGAGAAGCTGTGGGCGAAGCCGAGCCGCAGGCCGAGGGACGGGACGAGCTCGCGGATCATCCAGCCGATCACCTGCTCGGCGTCGTCGCTCCTGTTGACGCTGCGCTCGGTCGTCTGTGGCCTGCTCGCTTGCTCCTCCGCTTCGCTTCGGAGCGCCGCTGCGCGGTCCTCGACGCCTCTCGCTCCGCTGGCATACTCACAGCGCAGCCAGCTCTGCGCAGCCACGCGCCACGGGATCACGCCGGGCGGCGGACGGCCGGGGCCGGCGACGCGAATGCTGCGCAGATCCTGGAGTTGGCTCCCCGGGAACCAGCCGAACGGCGCGGACCACGCCCCGAGCTCCCACGCGCCGGGCGGGCGGCCGTCGCCGAGCAGCGCGCCCCAGCCCCGGAGCACCTCGAGCGGCCCGAAGTCGGCGATCGGCGTCGTCCACAGCGCGAGCGCCTCGAGCTCGACCAGCGACCAGGACGCGACGCCCTCGGGGAGCGTGGGCGCCGTGCCGTCGGCCGTGACCCGCGTCCCACGCCCGCCCCCTGCGCGGCGGAACGCGCCGGGCGGGACGCCGAACTCCCGCCGGAACGCCCGGGTGAACGCGGAGGTGGACGCGTAGCCCGACCGGGCCGCGATCTCGTCGAGGCCGTGCTCGGACTCGAGCCAGTGCGCGGCGCGCTCCAGGCGGAGCAGCCGGACGTAGCGCAGCGGCGCGACGCCCACGCGGTCGCGGAACAGGTGCGCGAGGTGGTGGACCTCGTAGCCGGCCTCGTCCGCCAGCTTTTCGAGGCTCCAGTCCTCGTCGAGCCGCCCCTGCAGCCGCCGCACCAGCTCCCCGATGACCGGCATCCCGCCTCCCCGCGGGAGGATACCGCGTCACGGCAGGGTGGCGACCACCCCGAGCCGGCCGATCACCGCGGGCTCCACCGTGGGCAGGCCGACGACGAAGCCCCGGCTCTTGGCGTCCACGCCGGGCGAGATCGCGAAGCCCGGCGTCAGCGGCAGGTTCAGGTCGGCCCGGAGGCGTCCGCCGGGCGCGCGGCCGGCGGCGTCCCAGCGCTGGTCGGCGGGCTGGAGCCACAGGTCGGCCTCGGCGTCGAGGGACAGCCCGGCGGGCAGCGGGTGATCGACCAGCCCGAGCGCGAGGCCGGGGAACCAGCCGTTGCCGGCGAAGCCGGACTGCAGCGCGGCGGTGCCCTTGAAGTTCGGGCCGCGGAAGCCGACGATCGTGTCGACGCGGTGCCCCCACGGCGCCGCGACCTGCCCGAGCCGCGCCGTCCACAGGCCCTCGCCGATCTGGAGGCCGGTGAAGCCGAGCAGCTGCGGGTTCACGTAGTTGAGCAGACCCAGCAGGACTTGATCTTCGAGGTAGCCCTGCTCGTCCGCCGACAGATCGGACCAGGAGCGGTAGCGGTCCACGCCCACGCCCGATGGGTGCTCGCCGCGGGCCGCGTAGGCCTCGTCGGGGCGGCGCATGTCGTAGACCCAGGCCGTGCAGTCGAGGCCGGTGAAGTCCCGGCTCGGGATGTCGGTCCGAAGCTCGTTCTCGGCCGCGGTGACCTCGTCGTTCGCCTGATCGGCGCACTGCAGGTCGTAGACGGTGACCGACAGCTCGTTCGCGACGAGCACGGGCGCCATCCAGGAGTCGGCAAGGAACAGTTTTCCCCAGTGATCTCCGGTCCGATCGCCGAAGAACACCGAGTCGTTGATCCGCTGCGACAGCGCGTACTGCGCCTCCATGCCCGCGCTCGACATGCGGACGTAGTCCGCGGGGTGCGCGTCCTTGAACCGGGCGAGGTCCTCGTCGGACACGTGATCCACCGAGATCAGCCCGTTGGACCAGGCCTCCGGGTGGTACAGCCCGTTGCGGCTGCCCACGTCGGCCCGGGACAGCACCGCGCGGTGCCACTCCTCGTGGACCCAGCCGTGGACCAGGAACAGCCCGCCGGACAGCGCGCCGACCGACGCGAGGCCGAGGCCCTTCTGCAGGCTCGGCTTGTCCGGGAGCACCGCCTCGTAGAAGCCGTGGACGCCGTACACCACCAGCTGATCGGCGCCGGCGGCGAGGCCGAGGCTCGCGTCCATCGTGGGCCACGTCGGCCGGGGGGACGCGAGATCGGGCAGCTCGGCGAGGGTGAAGCGCAGCCGGAGCGCGTCGTCGGGCTCGTCCGCGCGGGCCGTGAGCCCGAGGAGCAGCAGCAGGTGCAAGGTGGCCTCCGTCGGCGGGAGCATACCGGCGGCGGCCGTCCCGGCAAGCGGGATCGCAACACCGGTCAGACGATCGGCGGGTGGGACAGCCGCTGGAGCGCGGCGCCCCGCTCGAGGTACACCCGCGCGTGCTCGCCCTCGTAAGCCAGACCGAGCGCGATCTGGTTCAGGTCGAGGAGCCGGTCGAGGCTGGTCCGGCACGCCAGGGCGAGCTCGCGGTCGGCCACCTCCTCGCAGATCAGCGCGTCCCCGCGGACGCGCGCCACGCTCAGCGCGGCCTCGAGCAGCGGCAGCGGGATCCCGAGGCGCACGTGCACCAGCCCGATCCGTTCGAGCTCGGCGAAGTAGCTCGGACCATACGCGCCGCCGAACAGCCCGGCCACCCAGCGCCGGTGCCCGGCGGCGGCGGCCTCGATCCGCCCCTCGAGCAGGTCGCTCGTCTCGGGATCGTCGCCGAAGACCTCGAGGAACACCTCGGACACCTCGTGGCCGCGGCGCATGAACAGCGGCGCGAGCGAGACGAGGTGGGCGGCGTCCTCGATGCCGAAGCCGACGAGGCGCTTGAGATCATCGAACAGGCGGTGCTGCATGAACCTCTCGTGGAGCTGTACGTTCCTTGACCATGCTCAACGTCCGTGGGGACAGGTAGGATAAGGGCCTCCGCCATGGTCCCGCTGCATCGCCGGCTTCCCTGGGCATGGGCTGGAGGGTAGCACGAGTCGTGCGGTCGGTGCGG
>JBEBJC010001003.1:0-3301 GCA_040080105.1 Myxococcota bacterium | reverse complement strand
CATCGGGCATCGCAAATCGCTCCCACGCAGCCTTGACGCTCACCACCAGCTCCAGGCACCGGCGGTCCAGCGGCAGCGGCTCGAGCGCCGCCAGCACGGTCGGATCACGCCCACACACATCGAGCGCGGGGCCGGCGACCTCCACCAGCTCATCGGGACCGATCGAGGCGGAGTGGGCCGCCTGCAGCCACATCTTCCAGGGCCGGCGCGAGTGTCCGCCGCGAGCGCCAGGACCGCGTTCTCCAGCTCCTGGGCCAACGCGAACCACGCGGCGTCGGCCGCCTCGCCCGAGGCCGACCTGCCGAGCACGGCTCCGGCGGACTGGATCCGCGCCACCGACCCGGTTCGAGCGAAGGCTCCGGCCCCGCCGAGATCGAGCAGGTTCCCGACGTGCTCGGCGAACAACCCGATCCCCACCGTGTTCTGGTCAGTGTCCCGGCGGGCGCGCAACGCGAGGATCGCCTGCCCGAGGGCCGCGATGCGCTCCACCTCCGACGCGGGCGCGGTCCCATTGCTGCCCAGGTCCGTGCGGGGCGCGGGGACCAGCGCCTGCTGCAGCTCCACCAGGTGGTCCCGCGCGGCGCCGAGTTCCACCGTGGGCCGCTTCGAGGCCCGGGCGGCCTCCAAGCTCCCGACCACCAGGCCGGCGATCGGAGCCTTCTCCTTGTCCTCGCCGATCAGCGCCAGGAGCTGACCCGCGTCGACCACCAGCCGGTCGAGCTCCCGCGCCGTACCGCCGACCGAGGCGTCGCGGACCGCGCCCTCCAACGCCGAGGCGGTGAGCCGCACCAGCTGCTCCTCGTACACCGCCACCAGCCGCTCCAGGTCCGCGCCCCGGACGACCACCTCGAGTCCGCCGCTCTTCGCGAGGTCTCGGATCCGGGTCAACGTGGTCCGCAGGCGGATCGCGGCCTCGGGATCCAGGTTCCCTTCCGCCCCGACCAGCTGGCCGAAGTCGGTGCCGAGGTCCAGCGCCAGGTTGGTGTTGAGCTTGCGGACGGCGTCGGCCAGGCCGGTGGTGAGGTTCGCCAGCTCCGCGACCTGCGCCGGGTCGACCTTCCGGGCCTTCACCAGCTTCTCGACGCCCTTGATCAGGCCGTCGGTCAGGGTGCTGACCAGGCTCCGATCGGCGGCCGACAGGTCCGTGCCCACGAGGCCGCGCTCCCACGCGACCCGATCGGCCCAGGCCTGCCCGATCCGATCCAGCACGCCCACCGCGGCCATCCGGACCGCCGGATCGTCGCTCGCGCCGGCGAGCTTGGCGAACACGTCGTCGAAGCCGAGCTCCAGCTTGTCCATGCCCTTGGTCAGCGTGTCGCCGAGCTTGCGGATCGCGGCCGCCTCCTCGGCCACTGCCGGCCCGCCCTTGGCGAGCGCCCGATCGAGCCGCGCCGCCGTGGTCCACGCGGTCGCGGTCCGCGGATCGGTGGCCGCCGCCGCCGCCGCCTCCGCCAAGGTCGCTCGCAGGGGGTGCGACTTGTCGGTCTGGGTGGACGCGTCGGGGGCCTTGCGGACCTCGTCTCCGGCCCCGCGCAGCTCGTCGGCCAGCGTCCGACCGCCCCCTCCGAGGCCCTCCAGCGCGTCGACCGTGGCGGCCAGCGGGCCGTACAGCCGCGACTCCACCGTGGTCCGGTCTGCGCCGGCGGCGGCGGAGTACGCCGTCGCCAGGGCCCGCATCGCCACCAACGAGCCGTAGAGGTCCTGGACCTGGCCTACGGCCACGGTCGCGGCCAGGGAGAGCGCCTGCAGCCGATCCACGATCGGCAGCGTCACCACCTGGCCCGGCCCGCCCTCCGGCGGCCGGATCACGATCAGCGGCCCGTGGACTTCCTCGGCCCCGAAGCCGGGCGGCAACGCCGTCACCCCGACCCGCGCGATCTCGTTCCCGCGGACCTCGCCGTCCTCGACCCCGCTCAGCGCGATTCCGCCGCGGAGCGTGGCCCGCTCGAGCCAGCGCAGCACCGCGTCGAGGCCCGGCAGCGCCGAGTCGTTCGGGTGGGCCAGCAGGCGCTCCAATGCGCCCTTGGCCGATGTCACGGTGGCCAGGCCGGCGATCCCCGGCGCCACCGCCAGGAGCTCGGCCCGGACCGCATCGCTCCACGACAGCATCGTCCGGGCCACTTCCTCGACACGGTTGTCCTCGATCCGGAGCGCTCCGATCGGGCCGCCGTGGCCCCAGGTGCGGACCCCGGCGTCCCCGAGTCCCCGCAGCACGTTGGCCCGGATCCGCACGGTGTTGTTCTTCGACGAGGCGGATGCGCTGTTCTCCGCCCGGACCGAGGTGTCGAGCAGCAACGACCGGTTCGCGAACCTCGAGGTCGGCTACCTCCTGCAGCGGATCGAGCGCCACGACGGCCTGGTCGTGCTCGCGACCAACCTGCGCCAGTCGATCGACGAGGCGTTCCTGCGCCGATTCCAGTTCAGGATCGAGTTCCCGTTCCCGGAGCCGGCCGAGCGGGCGAGGATCTGGGCGACGATGCTGCCGGATGGGCTCACGGGGGGGCTCGACCTCGATGCGGTCGGTCGGATCCATCGCCTCAGCGGCGGAAACATCCGCAACGCAGCCATCAAGGCGATCTTCCTCGCCGAGGAGGCCGCGACCCCGCTGACGAGGGACCTGCTCGATCGGGCGATCGACCTCGAGCTGTTGGAGTTGGGGCGCCTATCGCGGCGGACGGCCGGCGACGTGGACCGCGGCGTGCTGCTGCGCGCGTTTGTGGAGGCGCTCCAAGATCACCTCGAGGGCTGGCTCCGTCCTCGGTTCCTGAAGGAGATCCATGTCCTGAACGGCTCGCCGACCAAGGAAGCGCTCGTGGGCAAGCAGCCCGCAGTCAACCTGGCGCTATACCGCACGGCCGGCGGGAAGAAGGGGTTGCGGCTCGGTTTCGTGGTGTCGACCTGGAGCGGACGGTCGGAGGAAGAGCACGAGCTCCTCGGGGCGGTCCTCGACGCGCTGGGCGCGGCCCAGGTGCCGGAGATCCGCGGCCGCGCGGTGCGGGTGCGGCTGGTGGAGAGCCACGACTTCGACCTGCTGCACCGGTTCTGGAGCAGCCACGGCCACGCCGTGCGCCCGAGCCTGGTGCTCGACGTGGAGATCGACGGCTGATCGTTAGGTTCGACGACGACGACATCGTGGTGGTGCGGTCGGCGCACGCCGACCTCGAGTGCTGCCGAGGCAGTTCGCTCGCCGGGTCCCGTTCCGGGACCCAGCCTCGAACACAGCAATCAGTCCGCGTTCTTGAAGAACGTCGGGATGTCGTAGTCCTCGTAGATCGGGTCGATGCCGGAGTGCAGCTCGCGC
>JBEBJC010001002.1:0-3303 GCA_040080105.1 Myxococcota bacterium | reverse complement strand
CCGCCCGACCCCCGAGTACGCCGACGCCGCGATGCGCGAGGCCGGAGAGCGCCTCGCGGCGCTGTACGACCGCCGCGACGACGCTCCGTCGCTCGAGCTCGCGGACGAGATCGTCCGGCTCAAGTCGAAGATGCGCAAGGGTCCCCGCCTCACCGCGGGGGAGTTCCTGCAGGACGGGCGGTACTGGCTGCTCGCGCGGACCCACCGAGGCTCGTCCGACGAGTACTGGAAGGCGTGGGACCGCGCGTCGGGTGAGCTCGCGCTGGTGCGCGTGTTCCACGGCGAGTGGGTCACCGATCCGGCCGCGGTCAAGGAGTTCCTGTCCCGCGGAGACGCGCTCGAGCGGCTGGTCCACCCGGGCATCGGCGGGGTGGTCGACGCGAACCGCTCGGACGAGGGCTTCGTGTACCTCGCGACCCGGTACTACACGACCGGCGACGTGACCACCGGCGCGCTCGACGGAATCGACGCCCTGCAGGTCGGCGTAGAGGTCGCGCAGGCGCTGAAGTACGCCCACGAGCACAGCGTGATCCACGGCGACCTCCGGCCGGTCAACGTGTTGTTGTCGGCCGACGGCGGCGCGCACGTGGTCGGGTTCCTGGTGTCGCCGTCGTCGTCGTCGGACGGCGCGACGTCGCTGTTCCGGGCGCCCGAGACCACCGAGCCCGACTACGTGCCCGCCGCGCCCGCCGACGTGTTCGCGCTCGGCATGACCACCTTGGCGGCGCTGAACCGCGGCCAGTTGCCGTACTGGGTGATCCGGGATCCGGGGCGGCTGATCAAGGGCCTGGCGATCCCGGAGTCGGCGAAGGGCGTGTTGACCCGGGCCACCGACTGGGACCTCGTCGTGCGGTACCCGACGATGGCGGCGCTGCTCGACGACTGGCTGTCCGACCCGCTGCTGCTGTCGCAGCTGGCCGCTCGCGCGCTGGAGCGCGGGCGCAACGGGGTGGCGGCGGCGCACTACGAGATGTTGCTCACGGTGCAACCGTCGCGGGCGGTCGAGATCCGCACCATCCTGGGCGACGTGTACATCACCACCGGCGCGTACGACCGCGCGCTCGAGCACCTGCTGGTCGCGCTCGAGCGCACCTCCGACGTGGAGGCGATCTTTGGTCGGCTGTCGGTGGTGGGCAAGCACACCGGGCAGTGGAAGCGGATCGCCGACGCGCTGTGGACCCAGGCCCGCGCGCGCGACGCCGGCCGGCGGGTGGTGCTGCGGATGGAGCTCGCCCGGATCAACGAGGTCGAGCTGAAGGAGCCCAGCGCGGCGTCCGACACGTGGATCCAGGTGCTGGCGGACCACCGAACGCCGGCCCAGGCCGAGACGGCGCTCCGCGCGCTCCGCTCGCTCGCCGAGGCCCGGGGAGACTGGAGCGCCACGGTCGAGTACACCCGGGAGCTGCTCGAGTACGTGTCGATCGAGGAGAGGTCGCGGCTCGAGTACGCGATCGGGAAGATCTACCTGCAGCACCTCGGCGACGAGGACCGGGGGCTGGCGTACATCGAGGCGGCCGAGGCGCGCGACTACCACGAGCTGGAGCTGTCGAACACGCTGCAGGCGATCCGGGCGCGGCGTGGCCAGTGGCGCAAGGTGATCCACCTGATGGTGCTGCAGGCGGCGTCCCAAGAGATCGCCGAGGCGAGCCCCACCCTGCTGCGGGCGGGGATCATCGCGAGCTCGGTGCACCTCGAAGAGGACGCGTTCACCGTGTACCACGCGCTGCTCGAGCGGGCGCCGAAGCACGTGGTCGCGCTGCGCCACGTGGCGCGGATGCACCACCGGGCGCGCGAGCTCGACCGGGCGGTGAAGTTCTACGAGCGGCTGTGGGAGACCTACAAGGGGCGGGACTCGGAGGAGCCGGAGGCGAGCGAGCGGGCAGCCGACTGCACCGCCTACGCCCAGCTGATCCTGCGCGGGTCGGCGCCGCCGCGCGATGGGCGGAGCCGGGTCGACGAGGCGATCGAGCGGGTCGAGGAGGCGCTGCGGCTGAACGCGAACCACATCCCCGCCCTGCAGCTCGCCGGGCCGCTGCTGTTGTCGCGCGGCGACACCGCGCGGGCCGCCGAGGTGCTCGAGCGGCTGCTGATGTTGTTCAAGAGCGTCGAGCTGTCGCCGCAGAAGATCGAGGCGTGTGTCGGGATGGGTGAGCTCGCTTGGGTCCAGGGCCGGCTCACCGCCGCGATGGGCTGGTACAACCGGGCGCTCGAGCTCGACCCGTTCTCGGCCGCCGGGTGGTGGGGCCTGGCGAAGGTCGCGCTGTCGGCCCGCGGCGGGCACCCGGGCGCGGATCGCGCGCCGTGGGTGATGGCGACCCCGAAGCGGTTCACCCCGCTGGAGGCGCTCGCTCGGTTGCTGGCCGGGGTGCTCGATCCGGCGGCGGTGCGGGGCTGGCTCGAGCGCACCGCGCTCGGCCGCGCGTTCGTCGAGGGGGGCGACTCCCCGATGCGCCTCGCGTGTGGCGTGGTCGACGCGGTCGCCCGGGGAGAGGTCGCGGCGGCCGAACTGTTCCAGCGGGTCGGCCAAGCGTTCCCGGAGTGGCGCGAGCCCCTCGCCGAGCTGCAGGCGATCTGGGCCGGAGGTTCTGCGGCCTCGGCGTTCACCGTGGCGAGGAGCTACGGGTGGTCGCGGCGGGCGCTCAGTGGAGGGGAGGGCCACACCGCGGAGTTCGACCCGTTGGAGCACCGCAGCCTGCTGCCGACCGAGCTCACGATGCCGCTGCCGGTCAGTGAGGCCGCGAGCGGCGAGGAGGCGTGGGGTCAGCTCCTCGGAGGCGCCGCCCCGGCCGGCCCCGCCCCGTTCGTGCCGCCGGTGCCGGCCGCCGACCCGCTGGCGCAGCCGCCCCACGGGCAGGTGGGCGCGTTGGTCCGCGACGGGAGCTTGTGGCTCGCGCTGCACCGCGACCGCGGCGAGGCGGGGGTGGGCACCGACCCGGACAACGCCCTCCGGATCACCGACGACGCGTCGATCAAGCCCCGGCACGCCCGGCTGTTCCGTCAGGCGGGCCGGATCTACGTCGAGGCGCTCGACCCCGAGGCGAAGGTCCAGGTCGACGGCGAGGCGCACGACCGGTGGCGCCTGCTCGGCGGCGAGCGGGTCACGCTCGGGGAGACCCGCCTGCAGTACCAGGTGTTCGACGACGAGACCCGCCTACCGCCCCCGGCCGCGGTGGTGACCCGCGCCGCCACGGCTCGGTCCCCCGCGTCACGCCTGCCGGGCGCGGCCGGGGTGGAGCTGCCGCTCGAGGGGCGGGCCCACCCGTCCTCCTCGCCCGAGGCCGCGTCGCCGCGGGCGTCCACGCC
>JBEBJC010001001.1:0-3305 GCA_040080105.1 Myxococcota bacterium | reverse complement strand
GGGTCGCCCGGGTCGACGCGAGCAAGGCGCCGATCCCCGGCACCGAGCACGTGCTGCCGGCCGACCGGGTGGTGCTCGCGGTGGGCCAGGTGAAGCTCGCCGAGCTGTTCTCCGCGCTCGGCCTCGACACCGACAAGGGGCGGATCGTCACCGGGGCGGGCGGCGCGACCTCTCGCCCCGGGGTGTACGCCGGCGGCGACGCCGCGAACGGCGGGACCGAGGTGGTGAACGCGGTGGCGGAGGGCCGCGACGCCGCGGTCGCGATCCACGAATTCTTGGTCCTCGGACTCCGTCCTGCGGATTTTCTAACCCTCGGACTCCGTCCTGCGGATTCCCTGACCTGGGGGCGGTGATGCCGGACTTGACCACGAACACGGGCGGCATCGTGTCGCCGAACCCGTTCTGGCTCGCGTCGGCCCCGCCGACGAACTCGGGCCCCCAGATCCAGCGCGCGTTCGACGCCGGGTGGGGCGGGGCGGTGTGGAAGACGCTCGGGGTGCCGATCCAGAACGTGAGCTCGCGGTTCGGCGCGATCGGGTGGAAGGGCAACACCGGCGTCGGGTTCAACAACATCGAGCTGATCACCGACCGCCCGCTCGAGTCGAACTTCCGCGAGATCTACGAGACCAAGCGGAAGTACCCGCGCCACGCGGTGATCGTGTCGCTGATGGTCGAGAGCCGCGAGGAGTGGAAGGAGATCATCACCCGGTCCGAAGACGCAGGGGCCGACGGCCTCGAGCTGAACTTCGGCTGCCCACACGGGATGTGTGAGCGCGGGATGGGCTCGGCGGTCGGGCAGGAGCCGAAGATCAACGAGCGGATCACCAGCTGGGCCAAGGAGTTCGCGAAGGTCCCGGTGTTGGTCAAGCTCACCCCGAACGTCGGGGACATCGTCCCGCACGGGCTCGCCGCGCAGGCGGGCGGCGCCGACGGCGTGTCGCTGATCAACACCATCAAGAGCCTGATCGGGGTGGACATCGACAGCTACACCCCGCTGCCCACGGTCAACGGCCGGTCGACCAACGGCGGGTACTGCGGGGCGGCGGTGCGGCCGATCGCGCTGCACATGGTGGCGGCGCTCGCGCGCGACCCACGGTTCAGGGTCCCGATCAGCGGCATCGGCGGCGTCACGAACTGGCGCGACGCGGTCGAGTTCCTGCTGCTGGGCGCGTCGTCGGTGCAGGTGTGCACCGAGGTGATGCTCAAGGGCTACCGGATCGTCGAGGACATGATCGAGGGCCTCGACACCTACCTGTCCGACCGCGGCCTCGCGTCGGTGGGCGAGCTCGTGGGCAAGGCGGTCCCGCAGTTCTCCGAGTGGGGGAACCTCGACCTGAACTACGAGACCGTGGCGAAGATCGACGCCGCGAAGTGCATCGGGTGCCACCTGTGCCAGGTCGCGTGCCACGACGGCGCGCACCAGTGCATCCACCCGAACCCGAGCGGCAGCCCGGTGCCGGTGGTCGACGAGAGCGAGTGTGTCGGCTGCAACCTGTGCCAGATCGTCTGCCCGGTGCCGGGCTGCATCGAGATGGCGCCGGTGAACAACGGCTACGCCCCGGCGACGTGGAACCAGCACGTGGAGGCCGGCGCGGCGCTGCGCCCGAAGAAGGGCAGCCACTGATCACCGCGCCGACGGGACCCCGAGCGAGCGGCGGACCTGCGCGGCCACCTGCTCGAACGCGTCGGCGCCGCACACCCGCCCCAGCTGTTGCGCGCCGAGCAGCGCACACGCGAGCTCGGCGGCCTTCGCGTCGGCCGGCCCGTCGAAGGTGAACGCCCCGGACGCGCGGCCCCGCCCGAGCAGCCCGCCGAACCACGAGAAGATCTCGACCTGCAGCGCGCGGAGCCGGACCTTCACCTCGTCCGGGACCTGGTCGTACTCGGCCGCCATCATCCCGAACGGGTCGATCCGTGAGTCGGCGAGCAGCTGGCGAGACAGATCGAGGTACGCGTCGAGCTGCTCGACCGGGCCGCCCGCGACCTGCTCGCCCCACCGCCGGAACCGCCCGGTGTACCGATCGAGCACCGCGGCCACCAGCTCGGGCTTGGTGCGGAAGTGGTAGTGCACCGCCGCCGGCTTCACCCCGAGCTCCGACGCGATGTGCTGGTAGCTGAACGCGTGGTACCCGCGCTGCATCAGGTACCGCTCGGCGATGTTCAGGATCTTCCGGGAGGTGTCCGCGCCCGCCACCGCCGCCTCCACCCGAGCAGCAAGACCGGCCACGGCCACACCGGCCCGGACAGGCTCGCGCACCCGCAGCTATCCCGACCGTCGGGCGCCGGGGAGCCGTCGGCGTCGGCCGGATCCGGGTCGCCCTCGACCGGGGGCGCGTCGGGCGCGTCGACCACCTGCACCGCGCGGGTCCACCCCCCTTCGGCGCGCGCCGCGACCCACCAATCCCCGTCGGCGGGCGGCAGGGGCAGCCGGGTGGAGCCGACACCGTCCGGCAGGGACAGCGCGCCCGCGTCGCCGCCGTCCCACCCGGTCGGATCCGCGGTCGGGTCGGCAGACCGCCCGAACGCGAGCTCCACCTCCGACCCGAGCCGCGACGCGACGCCGACCTCGACCTCGCCGTCGACCAGGGTCGCCCACAACACCGGCACGTTCCCGTCCGACGCCGCGGTCGCGTCGATCCCGCCTTGGGCCGCGCCGGTGAGCTCCGCCCACAGGTCCTCGTCGCCGGCGCCGTGCTCCGCCCGCACGAACGTCGTGCCGAGGGTGATCACCACCTCGCGCTGCAGGTCGTCGGGGATCGGGTCCTCACCGAACGTCAGGTCGGTCACCGCCTTGTGCCCCACGTCGGTGAGGCGCACCAGCAGCAGCCGGGCGGCCGAGCCCGCCGACCCGAACCACTCGTCCTGCAGCGCCGGCGGGGCGGTCGTGTCGTGGGTGCCGGACAGCACCAGCAGCGAGCCGTCCCACCCCGAAAGCTCGTCGTAGTACTCCGGGTAGCCTTCGTACGGCATGTACTGGACCGCGGTGCGGATCCGCGGCTCGAGCGCCAGCACGTGTGGCAACGTCCCGCCGCCCATCGAGTGCCCGATCGCGACCCAGTCGGCGTCGGACACGAGCCCGCCCAACAGCGGGTCCCCCTCGCGCGACCGCGCGTCGACCCCGCGCATCATCGCGACCGCCTCGTCGGCGTACGAGTCCATCTCGAGGAACAGCCCGGTCTGCGTGTCGAGCGACACCACCGCGTACCCCCACGAGGCGAGCTCGATGCACACCTCGTCGTACATCCACGCCGACCCGAGCCACCCGTGCAGGAACCCGGCGAGCGGGTACGGGCCGGCCGCCAGGT
>JBEBJC010001000.1:0-3306 GCA_040080105.1 Myxococcota bacterium | reverse complement strand
GGTCGGCTCGACGACGCGCTCGCCGAGCCGACCGCGCACAGCCAGGTCGACGAGCTCGGGCTGCCGGAGCCCGAGCGGTCCACCTCCGAGTCGCCGCGCGCGCCGGAGCCGCTCCCGGATCGGCCGGTGCACGAGCTGGTGCCGGTGCCCAAGGCCACCCCGCCGATGGTCGTGACCTCCACCCCGCGCGGCCGCCGCCGGTCCCGCTCGCCTGCCGACAACGGGGTCCGCGCGGCGGGCCTGCGGTTCGCGTCGTCCCTCGCCGGGCTGTTCCTCGGCACGATCTTGCTGCTGGCGGTGATGGGCGTGGTGTTCCTGGTCAGCTGACCGGGTCACATCGGGATGACCACGTCGGCCGGCATCGGCGACTCGAGGTCGAGCAGCTTCGGCACCGCCCACCCCTCCGGCGCCTTCTCCCACAACACGCCCTGGATCCGCACGTCGGTGCCGAGCATCCAGTCCCACCCCGGCGGGGGCTCGCCCTCGCTCACGTACACCGCGGTGCCGTCGCGCAGCACGATCGCGGTGCCGTCGGCGGCCTGGTCGGGCGGGTGGGTCCGCTGCAGCACCCCGACCACCGTGGCCTGCACCCCGGCCGCGCCGGTCACGTCGGCGGCGGTCTCCACCATCCGCGACGGGGCGACCACCACCGGCGGGGTCTTCGGGCAGCCGAACAGCGACGACACCAGCAGCAACGTTCTCACGGGGACTCCGTCGGGCGGACCGTTTACCACGCCTTGTGGTACAGCGCGTACCGGCGGATCACGTCGCCGCGGAACCAGGTTCGGTCCTCGACCCCGGCGCTCACCCCGACCATCGCGTGTACGCCGGCCTTGTACCCCGCCTTCGACGCCGCGCGGTGGGCAGCGGCCACCAACCAGGTCGCGAGGCCCGTGCTGCGGTGCTCCGGCACCACCGCCACCGCGAGGATCGAGAACCACTTGCGCGACGGCTGCAGCCCGTCGGGCGCGCCGAGCACGAACCCCGCGGCCTGCCCGTGTGGGTCGCGCGCGATCAGCGTGAGGCGCGGGTCGATCTGGGACGCGACCCCGCGGTAGAAGTCGGCGACCACCGACGCGTCGACCGGGAGGTACCCGGGCACGTCGGCGTACGCCCGCGACGCGATCTCGTGCACGAGCTGCACCGCCCGCTCGTACGACGGACCGGTCACCGTGCTCGACGGCCCCGCCTCGACCGAGTCGAGCCGCCACCCGCGCGACGACAGCGCGCCCGCTCGGTCGACCGCCGCTTTGATCTGCGGGTCGTGCTCGGACAAGATCGACACCGAGTCGGACAGCGGCGCGTAGCCGGCGGCGACCCACCGATCCCCGCGCTCGGTCGGCTCGAACGCGATCGGTGGCTCCTCGTACGGGCCGAGGTTCGCCCGGTGCGGGAACCACGGGGCGAGCAGCGCCGGGCCCTCGGCTGCGCCGCAGCCGCTCTCGGCGAGCCACCGCTCGGCCGCGCCCAGCACCTCGCTCGAGCCGACCCAGTCGCCGACTGTGCCCACCGCCGGCCGCTCGGGGTGGATCGCCGCCACCACCCGCGAGTCCCCGTCGGTGAACGCCGCGACCCGGCCCGCTCGCCCCAACGCTGCCAGCCGGTGCCCATCGCCGCCGGCCTCCACCCACGCTCGCGTGTCGGAGACGACCGTCATGAGATCTCCTTAGGCACGCGGCGGCCCTGCGGCAACGCCGGCGGGTCGCATCGCGGTCTCGTCGTCGGGTTGACGGCGGCGCGTCCGGCGGGCCATTGTGCGTTGTCCGCTGTCGGGGAGGGTGGGATGTCACGGTGGGTTTGGCTGAGCCTCGTGGGCGTGGGTGCGTCGTGCTCCGGAGACCCGCCGGTCGAGCGGAAGCCGCCCGAGGTGTGCAACGACGGCCTCGACAACGACGAGGACGGCGCGGCAGATTGCGACGACACCGACTGCGGCGGCGTGAACTGCCAGACCGCCGGCGACGACGACGACGATTCCGCCTCGAACCTGCCGCTAGCCGAGGTCCAGTACGACCCGACCGAGTGCTGCACGTTCGAGTACACCTCGGCCGACTGCCCGATGAAGTCGATCGGCACGATCACGTTCGTGAACCGATCCAGCAGCGACGACGGCCTGATCGACGTGTCGTGCAACCTGATCGGCGGCGAGATCTCGGCGATCGTGTGGCAGCTGCCCGGGATGCCCGATCCGAAGCCGTTCATCACCGACGAGCTCCTGCCGGTCAACACCTCGCTCACCGCCGAGGCGTTCTTCAAGTGTGGGGGGATCCAGGACCCGTTCACCACCCAGTGCATCGCGAAGGTCGCGGTGTCGGTGCTGGAGGAGACCGTCGAGTTCGAGGCGTCCGGCACGCCGGTCGAGTAGGCGCTGGACGTCCGCTCCGAAGGCCGCCGGTACCGGGTGCTCGGGGTGCTCGGCCGCGGCGGGTTCGGGACCGTGTACCGGGCGGAGCTGCTCGGCGACGGCGCGTTCGTGCGGCCGGTGGCGCTCAAGGTGCTGAACCCGTCGATGGACGAGGTCGCGACCGTCGCCGCCCGCCTGCGCGACGAGGCGCGGATGTTGGGGCGGATCCGCCACCGCGCGCTGGTGCAGGTCGACGGGCTGGTCCGCCTCGACGACCGGTGGACCGTGGTGATGGAGTACGTCGAGGGGGTGGACCTCGGCTGGGTGGTGTCGAGCGGCGGCGCGCCGGCGCGGTGTGTGCTCGAGGTCGTGGGCGAGGTGGCGGGGGCGCTGCACGTCGCGCACCACTGGCAAGGCGACGACGGGCGGCCCCTCGGCCTGCTCCACCGCGACATCAAGCCGGCGAACGTGCTGCTGACCGCGATGGGCGAGGTGAAGATCGTGGACTTCGGCACCTCGCGCGCGACCTTCGCCGAGCGGGAGGCGCGCACCTACGGCATGCGGTTCGGCTCGCCCGGGTACGTCGCGCCGGAGCGCATCGAGGGGGTGGAGCGGCCCGAGGGCGACGTGTACTCGCTGGGCGTGCTGGCGTACGAGCTGCTCGCCGGGCGCAAGCTCGACCGGCCGGTGCGCCGCGACCGGGCGGAGCTGCACGTGAAGGAGGCCCTCGACGCGCTCGGGTCCCACCCGCCCGAGGTGACCCAACTGGTGCGGGAGATGGTCGCGTGGGACGCCGACGAGCGCCCGGCGACCCGCGAGGTGGAGCGGCGGTGCCGGGCGCTGGTGGCCCGGCTCGACGGCCCGTTCCTGCGGGACTGGGCCGAGCACGCGGTGCCGCCCCTGCTGCGCGGGCGGGTGCTCGGCGACGCCAGCCGAGACTTCTCGTCCGAGCTGGTGTTCGAGAA
>JBEBJC010000999.1:0-3309 GCA_040080105.1 Myxococcota bacterium | reverse complement strand
CGCCGACGGTGACCTCGGCTCGTTCCTGCTCGCCCCGCCGGCCCCGACCCCCGAGGACGACGAGCAGCTGCTGCACTGGTCGGTCGAGATCTGCGTGCGCGCGCGCAAGGCCGGGTACCTCACGTCGACCGCCGACGCGATCGCCGTGTTCCACACGAGCAAGCTGCTCGCCGGGATCCGGAACCGGCGCCACCCCACGCCGTGGGACTTCACCGACGCGGCCGTCACCTGCCTCGAGAAGGACCGGGTGCCGAAGCGGCGCAACGTGACCCGGCTGTGCGAGATCCTGGTCGGCGGAGACCGGGTCGGGCACGTGGCCGAGAGCAGCACCCCGCCGCTGACCCGCGACGTGTACGCGCGCCTCGCGGTGTTGGGCGTGGACCTGCACTCGAAGAAGATCCAGCGCGCGCTGCTCGATCTGCGGTCCAAGCACGAGCTCGTGCCCGCGTCCGACCTGTTGTGGAAGCTGCACAAGCTGATCGGGCCGCCGGCGCTGCGCCCGATCATGGGCGAGAAGGTGCTCGGCCGCGCGCCGATGCAGGAGAGCTGGGACCTCGACCTCGGCAAGTACCAGGGGAGCCTGATCCGGCTCGGGTACGACGGGCTCACGGTCGAGACGGTGCTCGAGAAGCAGTTCCGCAAGGCGGCGTTCGGCGACGCCGCGACCGCGGTGACCGCGCTCGACGCCGCACACGACGCGCTGCTGTACCTGGGCTCGCTCCGGCTGGTGGAGGACCTCGGCGACCAGGCCACCAAGCTGTTGCTGGGAGAGACCGGCGGCAACAACGCCCAGCTGGTGTTCGACCGGGTGCGCGCGCTGGTGCACCACTTCCGCTCGCAGCCCGACGGCGTGCCCGGCTGGCTGCGCCACCTGGTGTCCACCGGGTACGCGCACTACACCTCGCTGCTGCCGACCGCGTTCGCCGACCCCGGGACATCCGACCGCGAGCTCGCCGCGATGCTCGCGTTCGTGTTCACGCTCGAGGGGCTGGCGCTGGCGGAGGGGTGCAGCCGGTCGCAGCTGTTGGTCGCGATCAAGCAGGCGGGCCCGCAGACCACGTTGCCCGAGAAGCTCGGGCTCCTGTGGACGGCCGAGTGGCTGGTCGGCGTGCGCACGATCGACGAGCTGCGCGCGTTCTTCGACAAGATGTTCGCGAACCCGATGACGCTGCCGTCGCTGCCCGGCTACGTCGGCGGGTTCTTGCTCGCGCTGTCGTTCACCCCGCTGGTGGCGGGCCTCGCGGTCGAGGTCACGAGCAAGGCGTTCGCGCGGCTGCCGGAGAAGGTGCTGGTGCGCTGGCTGCCGTCGCTGGTGGCGGCGCTGCGGGCGTACCCCGGCTCGGTGCTCGCGGCGCTGGTGTCGGAGGCGGGCGCGATCTTCCCGAAGCGCGCCAGCGACGTGGACACGTTCGTGGCCCCGTGGGACGCGCCGCCGAAGCGGGTCGCCGCCTCCCGGGCCGCTATGCCGGCCCGCGGGCCGGAGGCGGCGCTGCTGGCGCGCCACCGGGCGACCACCGAGGCGTGGGCGGGGGTGTTGGGCCTGCCCGTGAACCACTGGTCCACGGACTCCGACGCGCCGGTCGAGGGGGTCGAGGGGGTCGAGGGCGCCGGCGTCGCGGACGACGGTGTGCGGCGCCTGCTCACCGCCCACGGCGCCACGTTGGCCGCCTGGGCCCGGTGAGGCTACGCCGGGGTCGAGGGCGCTACTTCACCTGGTCGACCGACTGGGTCATCTCCTCGTTCCAGTGCTCGCGCAGCTTGAGCATCGGCGGGAACGTGAGCGCGCGCCGCGCCGACAAGATCTGCACCTGTGGGCGCAGCAGCTCCCCTTCGAGCTCCACTCCTTCGAGCTCGAGCTCCTGCCGCTCGAGGTACTTGATCGGCCGGCCGGACTCGGCGTCGATCTCGGGGGGAGCAGCGTGCGCGACGGCGGCGAGGGCGAACCACATCGAGGACCTCCGGTGAGGTCCGACCACGGCCGCGCCGGTTGGTTCCCGCCTACCGCCCCGCGCGCATCCGTGCGGCGGCCGCGCTGATGAACCCGAGCCCCATCAACACGAGGCAGGTCACGCCGATCCACTGGCCCGGGACGCCCAGCAGGTACGCGCCGTAGGCGACCCCTGCGACCAACACCGCGAACCCGACCAGGTACAACACCATCGGCGACATGGAGCCCCGCGTATCGCGCCGCGCGGGCGGCGCCACTCCGAGCACACCCGGGATAGGGGCTGGCATGTCGCCGATCCTCCTGTCGACCGCGCTCGCCGCCGCGCCCCCCACCCCCGCCGCCCTGCTCGCCGCGGGGGCCTGCCGGGCCGACGGGAAGGTGGAGTCGGTCGCCGACACCCCGCGGCCCGCGTTGTGGATCGTCGACTGCGCGCAGGCGGCGTACCAAGGCAGGTACGAGCTGTGGTGGAGCGACGAGCGAGGGCTGCGCCCGGCGGCGGCGACGGGTGGGCTTCCCCGGACCCTGCTCGGGACGCCGACGTTCGACGCGGCAGGCGCGCTGACCCACCTGGAGCGTGCCCGCGGCGCTGGGGACTGTGGGGAGTGGCTCCGCTTCGAGTGGGTGGGCGACCAGCTGACGCCGCGCGAGCACCGCGCGCGCGCCTGCACGGACGACCCGGGCCCGGTGCCGCCGCCCGAGGCGTGGCCCCTCGCGCTCGAGCCGTGCGCCGAGCCGGACCAGCCCGTGTTCCGGTGCGCGGCGGGCGGCCGAGAGCTCGCGCTGTGTGGGTCGGCCGGCCGGCTCCAATACCGGTTCGGCCCGATGGGCCGGCCGGAGCTCACGTTCCCGGCCGACGGGTCGGTCGAGCAGTTCACCTGGACCACGGACCAGCTGTCGTTCGACAACGCCGGCGTCCGCTACGAGGTGGCCCCGGTCGCCGCGGGCGCCGAGATCCGAGTGTCGCGTGGCCCCGAGCGGCTCGCGACGATCCGGTGCACCAGCGAGGCGGCGTTGGACCTCCCGGCGCTCGAGGCCGTCGTCGGTCACGGCGCGGCGCGGTAGGTCACCAGCCAAGCGTTCAGCAAGATGTCGCCGCTGCCGTCGAGCGGGGTGTCGTCGCGGTACAGCCCGCGGTACGCCACCGACAACCGCGAACCCGGGGTCCCGTCGGCGGTGACGTCGAACACCGCCGGCACCACCGGCTGCCCAGGACACCACCCGCCGCGCCCGAACCACCACGTGCCCCACTGGTTCGGCGTCATCTGGCGCTCGACCCCGGCTTCGGCGCACCCCGCGTCGGTGCCCGCCTCCGGGAACTCGACCGTGTACACCGAGCCCCCGACGGTGAACTCGTGCTGGTG
>JBEBJC010000998.1:0-3316 GCA_040080105.1 Myxococcota bacterium | reverse complement strand
GGCGGGGACCCGCCGCCCGACCTCGAGCCAGCGACGGGTCGACTCCGCGTCTCCGGCCTGCGCCGCGCGCTCGGCCCGGGCGGCCACCAGCCGCCCCCACTCGATCCGCTGCCCGACCCGCTCGAAGTACGCCAACGCCTCGTCCAGGCGCCGCTCGCTGTCCGCCGTGGGCGGCTCGATCAACGCGAGCCGGGAGTCGATGACCGCGATCCCCTGGGGGTCGTCGTGGGCGCGCGCGCAGGCGAGCGCCTCGGTGAAGCACGCCCGCGCAGTCGGCAGGTCGAGCGCCACCGTCCCGGCGAACAACCACAAGTTGGCGAGGGTCCGCCCGTCGCCGAGGTGACGCGCCAGCTCGAGCCCCTGTTGCGCGCGGCCCCACCGCTCGGCCGGCGTCGGCTCGCACCACGCGAGGAACCCGAGCGCCATCGCGAGCGGGATCGGCCGCTCGACCTCGCGCAGGATCACCACCGCCTGCTCCAGCCGGGACCGAGCGGTGGGACGGTCGAGCTCGAGCTCGATCCGTCCGAGGTTCAGCAGCGTCCACCCTTCCTGGACCCGCCAGCCGAGCGCCTGCGCCTCGGCCAGCGTCCGCTCGGCCCGGCGGAGACCCTCCTCGAGCTCTCCGGCGCCGAACGCACACATCGCGCGGAAGCCGAGCGCCGACACCACACCGAACGGGTGGTGGGTCCGCTCGGCCTCGGCGAGGGATTCGTCGAGCAGCTGCGGCGCGAGCGGCGAGCCCTCGTCGAGGTGGATCGACGCGAGCAGGGCCAAGATCCACCGCACCTGCGCGCCCCCGCCGGCGCGCCGCTCGATCCCCAGCGCCTGCTCGAGCATCGACACCCCGAGGTCGCGGTCACCGACGCGCCAGGTCGCGTACCCGTACACCGTCAGCGCGCGGGCGAGCAGCGCCGGCGCACCGACCTGCTGCGCGCGCTCGACCGCCTCCCGCAGCACGGACAACGACTCCTCGAACCGGCCGACCTCGTCCAGGCAATGGCCCAACGTGGTGAGCGCCTCGGCCTCGAGCTCGGCCGGGCCGATCCGCCGGGCGAGGTCCAACGCCCTCGCGGCGAGCGGCACCCCCTCGACCGCGCGCTCGGTGCGTTGCAGGACCATCGCGCCGATCATCGACACCTCGGCGAGCGTCCGGTCGTCCAGCTCGAGCGCCAGGACGTCGTCCACCAGGCCTTCCGCGAGGCGCACCGGCCCGACCCGCCGCACCACCGCCCACACCGCGGCGAGGGCGCCGCGAGCGACCGCTGTGGGGGCTCGGCCCACCACCGCGCGCCGGCACGCCACGACCAGGTTGTCGAGCTCGGCGCGGACGAGCTCGAACCGCTGCACCGAACGGTCGAGCGCGACGACCTCGGCGGGATCACCGAGGCGCGCGAAGTGCTCCCCGTGCCGCACCACCGCCTCGGCGCGCGCCGCGGGGTCGACCCCCTCTGCCGCGTACGCCCGCACCGTGAGCAACAGATCCAGCCGGTCCCCCCGGCGGTGCACCAGCGACTTGTCGACCAGCGACTGAACCACGTCGAGGTCGGCGCCCTCGGCGACCGCAGCCGCGGCGTCCAGGGTGAACGACCCCTCGAACACCGACAGCTGACCCATCACCGCCCGCTCCACCTCCGACAGCAGCGACCAGCTCCAGTCGAGGGTGGCGCGCAGCGTGGCGTGGCGGTCGTGCGGGTGACCGGCGCGCGCCAGCAGGCCGAACCGGTCTCCCATCCGGGCCCGGATCTCGGGCAAGCCGAGGGTGGACGTGCGGGCGGCGGCGAGCTCGATCGCCAGCGGCAGGCCGTCGAGCAGCGACACCAGGCCCCGGACCTCGGAGGGGTCGCACCCGATCGGGGCGCGGGCCTCGAACAGCTTCACCGCGTCGGCGTCGCCCAGCGGCGGCAGGCTGATCGCCCGCTCCCCGTCGAGCCCCAAGACCTCCCGGCTGGTGCACACGAACCGCGCCGCGGGCGCCAGATCGAGCCACCGACCGAGGGTCGCCGGGGCGTACCGCGCGACCTGCTCGAAGTTGTCGAGCACCACGAGGCACGGGCCGCGGGCGCCGATCGCGCGCCCGAGCTGCTCGACCGGGTCGCCCGCGCTCAGCGGGACGTCGAACGTCGACGACACCGCGCCGACGATCCCGTGCAGCGTGCGCGCCTCCGCGAGCTCACACAGCCACCGCTCGCCGAACCGCGCGCCGGACGTGCGGACGAACCGCAGCACGAGCCGGGTCTTGCCCACCCCGCCGATCCCGAGGACGGTGACCAACCGCGCGCTCGCCACCGCCGCGCCGAGGGACGTGAGCTCCGCCGCGCGACCGACGAACGGATCGCGCTCGGCGGGCAGCGGCCTGCACCGCCGGACCTCCGCCAGGAACCGGTACCCGATCCCGTGCAGGGTCGCGACGTACCGCGGCTGGCGCTCGTCGTCGCCCAGGGCCTCGCGCAGCTTGCGCACCACCTGCCGCAACGACTGGTCGGTCACCCGAACGTCCGGCCACAGCGCGTCCTTGAGCTGGGCGCGGGTGACCACCTCTCCGGGTCGCCGGAGCATCGACGCCAGCGCCTCGAGCACCTTGGGCTGCACCGCCAGCCGGCGGCCCTCCCGCTCGAGCCGATGCGCCTGTCGGTCGAACACGAACGGGCCGAAGGTCGCGTACACGGGCCCGAGTTATCCGATCTCGGACGAGCGCACCCGGCGGTGAGGTCAACGATCGGCGACGGTCGGGTGAACCTCGGACAGACACCGCGCCTCGGCGCCGCGATCCACCCGCGGCTCGCCCGAAGGGTCGAGCGACACCGACCGGAGCCGACACGACAGCGTGGCTGTGGGAGCGACCGCGTCGTCGGGCAGGGCCACCCGCGGCTCGCCTCGCTCGCACGCCTGCCGCTCGGTCCGCCCGATCTCGACCCACCCCCGCGCGCCCATACAGGCCCGGACGACGTCCCACCGCAGCCGCTCGATGCCGGTCGCGGTCAGGAAAGTGCCCATCCCGCGGCACTCGGCCAGCGCCTCGCGGATCCGGTCCTGGTGGGCGACCGGATCGACCGGGCACACCCCCGTGCTCGGGAGCCAGGTCAGCGGAGCCGCGACCGCAAGTTGCATCCACCCGAGGAACCCCATTCCGACCTCCGCCGATCCAGTCGCCCGGATCCGCCTGGAGCGCCGGTTAGCGGTCCGATACCGGTTCGTTACCCGCGCTGAGGCGGGCCAGCCGGGCGGCCGAGGTCGAGCCCACGGGGGCCGCGGCGCCGACCTCCAGCCAGCGGCGGAGCGACTCGGCGTCCCCGTCGCGCGCCGCGCGCTCCGCCCG
>JBEBJC010000997.1:0-3317 GCA_040080105.1 Myxococcota bacterium | reverse complement strand
GCCTGCCGCCTGGGCCTTCACCAGTAGTACGATCCGCCGTGCGACTTGGCGCAAGCCCTGCCGACCGGAGCCAGCAGGGCTCAGCATCTCCGACCGCCGCGACCCATCCGGAGACCGACTCGGGTGTGGCGCGCAGATCGGGATCCGCACCCTGTCCTTCGACGCGGACGGCGAGCCGTTGCAGCCGCCAAGAACAAGCACGACAAGCGCGATTCGCACCTTTCCTCCTACGTTACGGCTCGGGACGGACATAGAGCTTGCTCGGGTCGAGGCTCTTCACCCGCAGTACATCCGCAGATCGCGGGTGCAGGCCCTGCCACCCACGCACACTCCGGGGGTGTCGTCCGCCTCCGATCGGAGGTCACCGGGTGACGGTGCAGGACCCCGGAAAGAGGACCACCCCCGCCCCGTGGGCGGTGACGATCTGGTCGCCGACGTGCGCGCCGGACACGATGATCGTGCCGTCCGCGGAGGCGTCCCCGAGGGTGAACGGCGCGCCTTCCGCCGGCATCACCCACACGTCGTCGCGCGCGGACGGGGGGTCCTTCACCACGAACGGCTCGCACAGGTCGCCGCGCTGTCGATTGATCACCGTGATCCGCGGCTCGAACACCTGCCACGGCAGCGTCCCCGGGACGTCGCCGCGCTCGTCCGGCGTGGTCAGCTGCCACCGCGGCTCGAGCCGATCGTCGCTGTAGGTCGCGTCGATCGTGTGCCAACACGGGTACGGCTGGAGCAACCCGCCGCGGTGCGACCGCGGGTCGTTCGGCGCGAAGTTGGAGCACAGCTTGCTGGTGAGGAACTGCGAGTCCATCAGGCAACTGGCCGCCGGTCCGGCGTTCTGGTGCCCGGCCTCGGCCGTCGGGTCCAGGCGCGCGGCGGAGCAGTGGTTGCCGGCGATCCAATTGAACCCCACGTACTCGTCGCCGAGGCCGAGCGCGAGGTGCCCGAGCTCGTGCACGACGGTGCGCGGATCGTCGAGCCCGTAGAAGTCGCCCACCAACTCCGACACCGCCGGGTCGTTCGCCTTCGCCATCGTGATCTTGCCCGGCACCGAGCCGAGGATCGGCGCGAGGAAGCCGCCGGTCCAGTTCGTCTGCGGCCGGCGCGTGTTGTCGAGGTCGAACAGGAGGTCGCCCGAGCCCCACCCTTGGCCGTCGTCGGCGATCTCCACCTGCTCGAAGAAGAACTGCCCGTCGGTGGCGTTGTACAGGTACTGCGACGCGACCATCATCCGGAACCGATAGTCCTCGAGCTCGTCGGCCGACGCATCCCACGACAGCGACACCACGAGGTGCAGCCCGATCAGCGGCTGCTCGATCTGGAGCTGCAGCGGGATCGGCTCCCGCAGGCTCGGCCCGAGATCCGGCGGCGGAACGACGGCGTCGGCGATCGACCCGTCGAGGTTCACCAGCCGTGACATCTGGTACACCCGGTACACCCAGCCGTCGTGGTCGGCCTTGTACCCGGCGTGGTGGTCCATCTGCTGCCGCGCGACCACGTGCTTGCCCGTCGGGTCGGTGGCCGCGAAGCGCAGTCGACCGTCCAGGTCCGTGAAGCCGACCGAGTCCCCGTCGAGGAACACCTCCGCGCCCGCGGCGGGGTCACCGTAGGGGTCGAGCACGTCGACATCGAGCCACACCAGCGGCAAGAGCGATTCGATCACGGCTCACCTCCGCCGACCACCAGCCAGGTTCCTGCGCCGAGCACCTCACCGACCACCTCTGCCTGATCGGGCTCCGACCGCGCGCCGAGCTCCTTCCACTCGTCGCTGCCGATGGGCCGCCAGAACAGCCTCGGCGCGGCGTGCAGCGCGGCGAAGTCCACCATCCAGCCGTCGAACGACGCGGGGTCCGCAGACCATTCGACCGACGCCGCCGCGAGCACCGCCCCGGGCTCCACCCCGCCGGGCAACGGGTCCAGCGGGAGCTCCACCTGCCCGATCAACACCGACGTGTCGTCGGCGAGCGACGTCGGCGCGGGCACCAGCACCAGCCGTCCGTCGCGCGAGGGGTGTGCCGTGCGCTCGCCCCGGTGCGTGCGCACCGTGAAGTCGGCGCGGTGCGGCTCGAGCCGGTCGCCGTTCGGGACCTCGATCAGCAGCCGACCCGAGGCCTCGAGCTCCGACAGCTCCCCCACCACCACCGTGTACCTGCCGCGGTCGTCCTGCGCGACCTCCAGCGTCACCGCGGGCTCGCCCGGCACCTCGGGCAGCCGGCGCACCGCGGGCACGCCGCCGATCGGCGGGGTCACCTCGAACGTGAACGCCAGCTGCTGGTAGGACCCCACCGTCGCCCAGCCCCCGTGCACCCGGTGCGGCTCGTCGGCCGCTGCCGAGCCCGGCGCACCCAGCACCACGATCATCGACCATCTCCGCATCCGTCCCTCCGTTCGCCCGCATCCTGGCGACGCGGGCATCGGATCCGCGAGTCGCCACATGTGGGGACGTCCGGAGTCCCGTCAGAACCGTCCGGAGACCAGGATGCCGCCGCCGTCGCGGCTGAACGCGGGGGAGGCCCGCAGCGAAAGGGCATCGTCCTCGTGCCGAGGCTCCGCGAACCCGGCGGTGACGCCTGCGACCACGGGCACCGCGATGAGTGTCCCCACGATCGCCACCCCGGTGGCCCGTCCGCTCCGCGTCTGATCGAGCTCCATCGAAATCGCGAGCCCGGCGAGCCCGACCCCGGCCGACACGCCCCCGACCAGCAGCGGAGGGGTATCCGTCGCGTGGCTGGCGACGAAGCCTCCACCCAACGTACCGATCGCGATGCCTGTGGTTCCGCCCCGAACGAAGGAGGAGCCCACCTGGTACCCGACGCCGCCGCTGCGGTCGCCGATCACGGGGCTCGCGACGACCCCGAGAAGGGCTCCCGCCACGGTCGACACGCCCTCCGCTCCTGCGGTCACTGCGGTAGCGACGAGCGCACGCTGCAGCCCCTGGCCGTCACTGGCGTGCGCCGTGACCAGACCGAGACCGAGACCGAGCAAAGTGGTGGACATCGCCCCTCGCGACTGGGCCCATGCACAAGACGTGCCGTCCAGAAAGGCTTGGTTGGACGGTTGGCCCCGCGGGGGATCGCGACGTCCGTGTCCTGGCACGTGGGGCCCGCTGTCCCAACGAGCCGTCTCACCCGGCAGGCCGACGGAGTGCTGTTCCTGAAGTTCGAGCGCGGCTGGTCGCTGCGGCGGTGGTGCTGGGCGGGTTCACCGCCCTCGGCGTCGGGGCGGCCCGACCCGCCTCGCGCGACGCCTCGAGTTTGACGCCGCGCGACCGGCAGGTGACGACTCCCGGAGCGCGCCGTGGGGCGCCACCGGTC
>JBEBJC010000092.1:0-14843 GCA_040080105.1 Myxococcota bacterium | reverse complement strand
CGCCACGATCGATCCGTCGCTGCTCGACCAGGACGACCCTCGCCAGGCCGAGATGGTCGCGTTGATGACCCCGTCGGGCGGGCGGGTGATCGGCGCGCCCACCCCCACCGCGGTCCGCCCGGCGGGGCGCGAGCCGGTGCTGCCGATCGGGGTCACCCTGCTCGCCGACGAGCCGCGGATCGTGTCGATCGACTCGATCGACCGCAAGCGGTTCGGGACCTCGGTCCCGCCGGTGTCCGAGCCTCCGCGCTCCGGGGTGCTGCGGTGGCTGACCGGGATCGGGCTGTTCGGTTGCGCCGCGGTATCGCTCGCGGTCGCAGCGGCGGCGGGCCTGGCGGCGCTCGCGTTGGGGTACGGGCTGTCCTGAGCGGTGGCGACCGGCGGGGGTTCGGGTGATGATGAGGGTACGGCGATCGTCGCCGCGACTACCTCGACGCCTCCCCCGCTCTCGGTCCCACGTTCGTCCGGCCCCCGCCGGACCCCACCACCCAGCTTCGACGCCCGAAGCGCCCGAAGCGTTGCGAGGGACAATGTCGGCCAAGTCCGCATCGGATGCGCGGCCCGGTGGGCTGCTGTCCATCATCGCCCAACACCAGGACGCCAGCCTGTACCAGAGCCTGCTCTGGGAGGGCTCGTTCGGGGACTACCTCGACATCGTGCGCGACACGCCGTCGGTGGCGCGGAACGCGTACCAGCGCCTGTACGACCTGATCGACTCGTACGGGTCGCGTGAGTACACCGAGTACCGCAAGTCGATCCTGCGGCACAACTTCTTCGACGACCCGTTCGACAACGGCGCCGACGCGGTGTTCGGGATCGACATCCAGCTGATGAAGCTGGTGCGGGTGTTCCGCGCCGCCGCGCTCGGGTATGGCCCGGAGAAGCGGGTGATCTTGCTGCACGGCCCGGTCGGCTCGGCGAAGTCGACCATCGCGCGGCTGCTGAAGAAGGGGCTCGAGGCGTACAGCCGCACCGACGCCGGGCGCCTGTTCACCTACTCGTGGGTGGTCGACGGGGAGGAGATCCCGTCGCCGATGAACGACGAGCCGCTCAAGCTCCTGCCCGACGCAGTGCGCCCGCCGGTGCTGGCCGAGCTGAACCAGCGGTCGACCTACCCGGTGAAGCTCGAGGGCGAGCTGAACCCGGTGTGCCGCTACTGGTACCGCGAGCTGATGCGCAGGTACAACGGGGACTTCCTGAAGGTCGCCGAGCACGTGAAGGTCCGTCGGCTGCTGCTGTCCGAGAAGGACCGGGTGGGCATCGGCACGTTCCAGCCCAAGGACGAGAAGAACCAGGACTCGACCGAGCTCACCGGCGACATCAACTACCGGAAGATCGCCGAGTACGGGTCGGACAGCGATCCGCGCGCGTTCAACTTCGACGGCGAGTTCTGCGTCGCGAACCGCGGCGTGATCGAGTTCGTCGAGATGTTGAAGCTCGACGTGGCGTTCCTGTACGACCTGCTCGGCGCGAGCCAGGAACATCGGATCAAGCCGAAGAAGTTCGCCCAGACCAGCATCGACGAGGTGATCGTCGGGCACACGAACGAGCCGGAGTACCGGCGGCTGCAGAACAACGAGTACATGGAGGCGCTGCGGGACCGCACGATCAAGATCGACGTCCCGTACATCACCAAGCCCACCCAGGAAGTCCGGATCTACCGGAAGGACTTCAACAAGCAGAAGGTGAGCGCGCACATCGCGCCGCACACGCTCGAGATCGCGGCGCTGTGGGCGGTGCTGACCCGGCTCGAGGAGCCCACGAACCACAAGTTGTCGCTGCTGCAGAAGAGCAAGCTGTACGACGGTCGGTCGGTGCGCGGGTTCACCGAGGACCACGTCAAGGAGCTGCGCAAGGCGGCGACCAAGGAAGGGATGATCGGGATCAGCCCGCGGTACGTGCAGGACAAGATCTCGAACGCGCTGGTCAAGGACCCCGACCTGAAGTGCCTGAACCCGTTCATGGTGCTCAACGAGCTCGAGAGCGGCCTCAAGAGCCACTCCCTCATCAGCAACGACGAGGAGCGCGAGAAGTACCGCGAGCTGCTCGGGGTGGTGAAGGAGGAGTACACCGACATCGTGAAGAACGAGGTCCAGAAGGCGATCGCCGCCGACGAGGGCGCGCTCAAGCGCCTGTGCGGGAACTACATCGACAACCTGCGGGCGTACGTGCTCAAGGAGAAGGTGCGGAACTCGTTCACCGGTGAGTACGAGGAGCCGAACGAGCGGCTGATGCGGTCGATCGAGGAGAAGATCGACATCCCCGAGGCGCGCAAGGACGACTTCCGGCGCGAGCTGATGAACTACATCGCGGCGCTCGCCCTCGACGGGAAGACCTTCGACTACACGATGAACGAGCGGCTGCACCGGGCGCTCGAGCTGAAGCTGTTCGAGGACAGCAAGGACAGCATCAAGCTCACCTCGCTCGTGTCCGACACGATGGACGCCGACACCCAGGCGAAGATCGAGGTGGTGAAGCGCCGCCTGATCGACCACTACGGGTACGACGAGATCTCGGCCACCGACGTGCTGCACTACGTGGCGAGCATCTTCGCCCGCGGAGACGCGAGCAAGAAGTAGGGCCGGCCCAGTCTCAGGGCCCCGTTCAGAACGGGTCTCCGACGATGTACACCGCCCCCATCACGCCCTCGCTCTCGGGGCCGTCGCGGAACGGCGCGCCGACCACCAGGTCGAGCGCGCCGCTGCCGTCGATGTCGCCGACCGCGACCGACAAGCCTGCGTAGTCGCCCAGCTCGCCGACCCACACCCGGGCTGCGTCTGTGCGGGTCAGCGTGCCCGCGAGGGGGCCGAGAAACACGTCGACCCGACCGGGGAACCCGATCACGTTCTCGTTGCCCGGCGCGCCCACCACCAGGTCCGCCTGCCCGTCTCGGTCCAGGTCTCCGATCGCCAGCCCCGTCCCGGTGGACTCCCACGCGAGCTCGCCTTCGATCCGCGCGGCGGCGTCGGTCTCGAGGGTGAAGTCGCCCGGTCCGCCGTAGGGCACCACGTACACCCGCCCGGCGAGCAGGACGGCGCCCTCGGCCAGCGGGTTGGCCGACACGGCGTCGTCGAGTCCGTCGCCGTCGAGGTCGGCCGCCCCGCTGGTGTAAGCCGCGGTCCCCCAGCCCGGGTAGGTGGTCTCACCGTGCCACACCTCCGGGGCGTCCTCCATGTGCCCGTCCTGCAGGTGCGGGAAAAGGTACAACGCGTTGCGCAGGGGGTAGCCGGAGCCGAGCCCGAGGTCGACCTGGCCGTCTCCGTCGCGGTCACCGACGTCGCTGACGTACCACCCGGTGGCGGGGTCGGCAGTGTCGGTCGTGATCCGGTAGTCCGGGTCACCTGAGTACCCGAGCTCGAGCTGGCCCGAACGGCTGGCGTCGACCACGACGAACTCCGCGGGAAGTGCACCGCCACCTTGACTGCCGAGCAGTACCCACTCACCGGCGGCTCCGAGGAACGCGCCGGTGCGGAAGTCGTCGGTCGGGCCCTGGCCGAAGATCTCCAGCCGGGGCGCGCTCGATGGGAGGAGCGGGGCGTCGAACACCAGCACCCGGCCGGTGCCCCCGTAGCCCCACTCGGCCACGAGGATTCGCCCAGGGCGCAGGTCGATTCGGGTGCCGATCCCCCTCCCGGTCCCCATCCAGGGGACCGGCGCCACGCCCATATCTCCACAGCCCGCCGCCACGGTGATGCCATCTTCACCGGCGGTCGAGATCGGGTACCCCGGCGCGCCCGCCAGCCACTCGGCGCACCCGTCGCCATCCAGGTCCGCCGCGGCCACGGCCAGGCCGTAGCTCGCGTACGGCACCTGAAACCCGTAGATCGGGTCGACCAGCTGCTCGCCGACCCCGTCGGTGCCGTCGCAGTCCTGGTCGAGTCCATCCCCGAGCGGGTCGGCGGCGCCGGGGTACACGGTCGGCTCGGTGTCGGCGCAGTCGAGGCACCACCGCACCCCGTCGCGATCGGTGTCGTCTTCCGCTACGGTCCCGTCGCAGTTGTTGTCCTTGCCGTCACACGTTTCGGGCGCTCCTGGGTACGAGTTCGGGTCGGCGTCGTCGCAGTCGTCCGCGGCGACAGACCCGTCGCCGTCGAGGTCGACCGGCTCGCGCGGCGTCACGGGCGACTCCCAGATCAGGGGCGCTGGCTCCGGAGCGGGTGAGTCCGTGCCTCCGGGGCGATCGGGGTGACAGGCGAGCCACGCCGCCGCGATCATCGATGGCTCCGTAGTCGGAGTCCGACAGACCTCCTCGTCAACTCAATCCTCCCGCCTCGCCATTGAAAGCGCAATCTTTCAGGTATCTACTTCGAAGCTGGCGAGGACGTCAACGATCCATCGCGCGGCCCGGTGCTCCGTCGTGGGCGAGCGGCCACGGGCGCGAAAGGGAACGCGGCCCCGCGCGTACGAGAGACGGAGGTTCGATGGCAGACGCGCCGCAGTGGCAGTTCGAGCTCGGCGACGACGCCTTGCGGTACCCGTGGTGGGTGCCGGCACACACGATCGCCCTCGTGATGATCGCGCTGTTCGACGGTTCGACGGTCATGCTCGGGGTGGCGCCGCGCTGGGTGAAACCTCGGTGGGGACGATCGTGTTCCTCGCGCCGTTCGTGGTCTGGTTCAACTACTGGCTGGCGGCGTCGTGGTTCAACCACACCGAGCTGCAGGTCACCGCGACCGAGGTGGTGGTCCGCCACCAACCCCTGCGCGGGTGGCGCGAGCGGCGGTTCGCGCGCCCGCTGCGCGGGCTCCGGGTCGAGGAGCGGCGGACCAAGGGCGGCTGGGATCACTCGGTGTGCGCGCACGGGGCCGACGGCTCCGAGGTCACGCTGGTGGACGGGCTCAACCCGCGCGGCCGGGCGGAGGTGGTGCAGCGGTGGCTCGCTGAGCGGCGGGTCGACGAGCGGGTGCCGTGAGCTCCCAACCCTTCACCGGGCGTCCATCCGGGGTCCACGTCGGCGGGTGAGCCTGCGGGCGGAGGTGACCGTGTCGAAGACAGTGGCCGCGCTGAGCGCGCTGGCCGGGGTGGTCGCGATCGCGGTGGTGGTGCTCGACCTGCCCGTACCGTGGCGGCTCGACGTGCTGCTCGGCGGCGTGGCGTTCGCCTGGCTGCTGGTGGTGCTGACGCTCCCGTGGGACGTGCACTTCCAGGCGGTCGACGTGCTCCGCGAGCTCGACCGGTCGATCGAGCGCGGGCTGCAGCCGCGGACCACCCGGGCGCAGGTGGTCCGGATCGCGCGCCGCACGCTGGTGGTGAGCCTCGCCCTGCACCTGGGCTCGGCCGGCGCGGTGGCGTTCGCGGCGTGGTGGTGGTCCCAGTGGCAGACCGGGGGCTGGCTCGCCGCGATCTACCTCGCGAGCACCGTGCTGCGCCCGATCGGCGCTTGGTATCGCCACGTTCGCCAAGCGCTGCACCGCTCGCTCGGGGAGGTCACCCACCCGAGAGACGACGTGCTGGCGCTGCGGAGTCGGATCGAGCAACTCGAGCTGCTGGGGCAGGAGGTCCACCGGCTGTCGGACCGGGTGGAGCTCCTCGCGCGCGAGCTCGGCGAGGAGGATCGGCGACTCGATCGGCGGCTCGACCAGGTCGGCCGCCGGTTCGAGGAGACCCTCGAACACCTGACCGACAACCGCGAGCTGCTCGCCGGGGTCCGCGCGTTCCTGCGGATGGTGCGGGAGCCGGCAGCGCCCCGCGATCCCTGACGTCAGTCGCGCTTCCCCTGGACCCCGACCTGGTATCCCTGGCCGTTGTTGCACTTGCCCTGGAGCGACTGGGTCACCGTCAGCACGTCCGAGCCGGTCAGCGCTCGGCTCAGCAGCACCACCGTGCCCGAGCCGTCTCCGAGCTCGACGTTCGTGGCGTCGTACACCCGGATCCGCGCCCCCGGGACCGAGTCGGTGACCGACACCCAGGTCTGTCCCTCCCACGGCGTCGCGATCAGCGGCGGCGGGAGCTGGGTGCAGTCGCCGGTCTCCCCGGTACCGTTGGGCGGGCTCGGGAAACACAGGGTCTGCTGGGCGAACAGCACGTCGCCGAGCGCCAGCGGCCGCCCGAGCCCCGCCGGCAGGTAGAAGTCCGGGTACCAGGTGACCGGCCACGAGCCGGTCCGGCCGAGGTCGCCCGGGGTGCCGGACTCGAACACCGTCGTGTCGGCGCCGTGGACGAGTGAGCTCAGCCCGATGAGCTCCTGCCCGACGTACAGCTGCGGGGGAGAGAACGACGGGGCGGGCAGCGAGCTCGGCGAGGCCTTCGCCTCGACCTTGTCCGACAGCGGGCTCCCGTCGGCGCACAGCTCGAGCTCGGCGGTGAAGGTGTCACCGACCGCGAACGGGGCGCCGGACGGGTAGCCCACGGTGTACCCGCCCGGAGAGCCCCAGTTGACCCGCGGGTCCGCCCCGTTGGTGTAGACCGTGAACTTCGCGCCCGGGACGTGGGCGACCGCGATCGTCGACGCGCACTCGTGGACGATCGGCGGGGCGATTTGGGGCGCCGGGAGGCCAGCCGGGTAGTCGAGCTTGTGGTCGCGCACGATCACCGCCGGCGAGCGGACGGACGCCACCCCGTCGACGATCTGGTCGGCCTCGATCACGTCGCCGACGACCAGGGCCGGCACCGAGAACGTCTCCATCGACGGGCTGAACGCCTCGCGGGTCGAGACGGCCGAGCCGTTGACGTACACGGTCACCTTGGCGTGCAACACCGAGGCCGTGATGCCCACCACCTCGGAGCACGCGTAGATCGGGTCGATCACCTTCGGCGGCGAGATCAAGCTCGGATCGTCGGCCACGTCGGTGTCCACCACCGTCCCGGACGGGTCCGGCAGGTCGCACAGGTCCTGCAGGGCGTCGATGTGGGCGGAGAACTCCGATTGGTCGGCGCCGAACGGCGGCATCGTGCCCTTGCCGCCGGGGGGCAGCTCCCGCACCGCGTTGTCCAGGATGGTCCGACAATAGCCTCCGAAACTCTGGTTGATGGCCGGGAACCGCCCGGCGAACCCGGCCCGGTGGCAGGAGTCGCACCGGCCATCACTCGACACCGCGTCGAGTACGGTCGTGGGTCCGGGGTTCTGCTTCCAGATGGCGTCTACCAGCGGCTCGTGCCACGACAGCGGCATCAGGCTCGTCTCGGCCAGGATGTCGGCGAACGCCTTCTTCTCTGGGTGCACCACGAACGGGTTCTCGCCCGCGTGGCAGTCGGTGCACTCGCCCTGACCGTTCGCCACGAGGTCCACGCCGCCCACGAACTGCGAGAACGGGATCTGCACGTCGCGCTGGAACTGGTTGCCCGTCGGGTTGTCCCAGAAGCAGGCCGCGCTCGACTGCCTGCCGAGGCAGATCACCCCGAACACGTTGGCGGTGCCGTCCGAGGCGCTCGAGTAGCGGGGCAGCGCCAGGCAGATGCCGTCGGGCTCGGCGGTCTCCCAGGTGAGCAGCATCGTCTGGCCGGTCTCGAGGAACTCGCCGACCACCTCCCCGCGGTCCTTCCACCCCGGGCCGAACATCACGTCCGGAACGGGAACTCCGGCGGCTTCACAGGCCTTGGAGTACTCCTCGCCGCCGCTGCCGACGACCAGCGCCACCGGTACGCCCGCGCCCTCGAGCCGCGCGGTGACGTCCTCGGGCACCCCGCGGGTCCAGCGCTCACCGACCACCGGCGCCTTCTCCTTGCGGATCTCGAGCAGGTAGTGCCACCGGAGCCCGTTCGCGACCGCGGCCACCCGCCCCTCGTGCACCGCGTCGAGGTCGGAGAGGAGCACGTCGAGGTACAGCCCGTGTGCGACGACCTCGTCCTGCACGAGGTCGAAGATCAGGGCCCGGGTCTTCTCCCACCGCGCGCCGTCGCCGCTCTCGAGCTCGGCGATCAACCCGTCCTGGGTCGCTCGGATCGCGGCCTCGTCCGGCGCGACTTCGTTCCCGTCGACGTCGAAGAACAGACCGTGCGCGACCTGTTCGACCAGGACTTCGGACTCGCCGCGCTCGAGGGACGCCGGGGCGGGCACGGCCGGCCCAGGCTCACGCGCGCACGCCACCAGCGCGAGCGCCAGCCAACAGGTTCGGTTCGACAACGGGCCTCCAACAGTTCGAGGGTGTAAGCCTCGGTACCTGTCGAGCCCCCTCGCCGGGATGCCAGCTCGTTCCAACTTGTTTCTCCCGGGCCGGCCACGGGGCGGGGTACAGTGTGGCCAGGGGCAACGAGGATCCGATGACCAAGTTCGAGACCTTGCTCGCGAGCCACTTGTTGGCGATGTCGATCGGCTGCGTGGGGACCAAGGGCACTCCCCCTTCCACCGACAGCGCCACGCTCACCTCCACGCCGACCGCGTGTGACGCCGCGACCAGCGCGGGGACCGGGTACACCGGCACCGTGGTCCTGTCGGTGGGGTACGTCGCCGTCGCCCCCGGGGAGCCGTGCCCGCCGGTGGAGGATGTGACCTCACTCGGCCACGAGACCTGCTGCCCCGAGCACGTGTTCGCCGGCACCGTGTGCGCGTCCGTCGGTCGCGAAGACCACCAGATCGCCTCGACCGGCTACGGGTACTACGGAACGGCCACCGACACCGCTGTGGCCGGGGTGGTCGACCTGTGCCTGTACGAGGGCACGTTCGAGGTGACCGGTGCTTGTTGTGGCCGGCCGCTGCTGCAGGACGGGCGACCGGTGGTCAGCGGGCTGACCCGCACCGACCGCTGGGCACACCCCGACGCGCCGGACGTGCGGGGGATGACCGCCGAGCAGCGGCAGGAACACGGCGAACACTGGCTGCGAGCGGCGCTGCTCGAGCACGCTTCGGTGGCCTCGTTCGCCCGGTTCACCCTCGACCTGCTGCGGTACGGCGCGCCGCCCGAGCTGGTGGCTCGCGCCCAACGCGCGGCGCTCGAGGAGGTCGACCACGCGCGGCGGTGCTTCGCGCTCGCCGGCGCCTACCTCGGCCAGCCCCTCGGGCCGGGCGAGATGGCGCTCGGCGAGGCCGTGGCGCTGTCCGCGAGCTTCGCGGCGTTCGCCGAGGCCGTGGTGCGCGAAGGCTGTGTGGGCGAGACGCTGTCGGTGTTCGACGCCGCCCACCGGCTGCAGCAGGCCCACGATCCGGCGCTGCGCACGACCCTGCAGACCCTCCGCGACGACGAGTCCGCCCACGCCTCCCTCGCGTGGGACACGCTCCGCTGGGCGCTCGAGCGGGACCCCTCCCTCGCCGCGCACCTGCACGAGGTGTTCGCCGACGAGGAGCGCAGGGCCGCCCCTGCCCTGCGCGAGGGGTGGGCGCGGGTGATCGGTCCGAGCTGGGCCGCGCTCGCCTCCTGACGGCGCTATGGACCCGGGCACACAGGAGTGTCCTTGCTCTACGACCTGACCGTCCCCCAGTTCACGAAGGTCCTCCACAACCTCGACCAGTTCTTCGACAAGGCCGCCGCCCACGCCCAGGTGAAGAAGTTCGACGCGGAGGTGCTGCTGGGCGCTCGCCTCGCCCCCGATCAGTTCCCGCTCGTCCGTCAGCTCCAGATCGCGTGCGACACCGCGAAGCTCGGCGTCGCTCGCCTGACGGCGCTCGACGCCCCGGCCCACGAGGACGTGGAGAAGACCTTGCCCGAGCTCCGCGCGCGGATCGCGAGCACCACGGCGTGGTTGGGCGGCGTCGGCCCGAGCGCGTTCGACGGGGCAGCGGAGCGGCGGATCACGCAGCCCCGGTGGGCCGGCAAGACGCTCAGCGGCGCCGAGTTCGCCGTCCAGCACGTGATCCCGAACTTCTACTTCCACGTGACGACCGCCTACTCGATCTTGCGGGCCAACGGGGTCGACGTGGGCAAGCGGGACTACCTCGGCGCCCTGCCGTACCGAGATCCGGAGGCGTAGCTGCGCCGGTGCAGGTGGCCGTCTCGCCGTCCGCCGGGCGCGGGGGGCTATCCTGCGGGCTCCACGAAGGGAGACCGATGGACGACCTCGACGTACCGGCGCTCCAGCAGGAGCACCTGGACCTTCAGCGCGACGGGATGAAGGTCCTGCTCGGGTGGTCGGTGGTGAACCTCGCGGGGGGCGGGATCGGGGCCGCGCTCGCCGACACGCCGCGCGCCGACGCCTTCTGGCTCGGGACCGCGGGGTGGAACGTGGTGAACGCGGGCATCGCCGGGGCCGGCCTCGCGACCCTGCCCGCCCGTCGCCGCGCGACCCTCGACGTCTCCGGGGTGCGGCGCCAGGCCGACACGTTCGAGCGGACGCTGCTGGTGAACATCGGGCTCGACGTGGCGTACCTGGCGGCGAGCGGCTGGCTGATCGAGCGCGGACGGCGTGTGGGCGACGACCAACTGCGCGGCCTGGGCACCGCCGTGCTCGCACAGGGCGGGTTCCTGTTGGTGTACGACTCCACGCTCTACGCCGCGTCCACCCGGAAGACTGCGCCGCTGCGCTGAGTGTCCGCGGCGCTGTCGGCACGGCGACCACCCTGACCCTCGTTCCGTCCGGCCGTGGTTGGGTCGAGATCGACCCGCGAGTCCGACGGGGATCGTATACAAACGGCTTGGCGAAAGCGGACACATCCACGGATGCCACTAGAATAACATAGATATAAATACGATTATAACTGCTAGATCCATGCGCGTGTATACTCATGGCATACGACTTCTTCGGACCTGGGCCCCAGTCGATCCTGCGAATTGTCATGACCAGTTGTGCGGGGCCACCGCCCGCCAACAGGAGTCAGCCATGATTCGGTACATCACCACGCTGTCGTTGCTCGCCACCTTCGCCGCCTGCAACGGCGAGGAAGACAAGACCCCCACGGGTGAGGGCGACGCGGACACCGACGCGGATTCGGACACCGACACCGACACCGACACCGACACCGACCTGGTGGACCTCGCGCTGTCCGATCCGCAGTTCTCGACCCTCGCCCAGGCCATCGTAGACGCGGGGCTCGAGGAGACGCTCCGCGGCGACGGGCCCTTCACCGTGTTCGCGCCGACGAACGACGCGTTCGACGACCTCGGCGTCGACCTCGGCGCCCTCGACGAAGCGTCGCTGGCCGGGATCCTGCTGTACCACGTCGTCGCCGGGGAAGTCCCGTCGACCGCCATCCCCGAGCGCGCCGACAGCGCAGCGGACCTGACGCTGTTCTTCGACCTCAGCGCGGGCGCGAAGGTGAACGACGCCAACATCACCGCTACCGACCTCGAAGCCAGCAACGGCCTGTTGCACGTCATCGACGCCGTACTGCTCCCGCCGAACATCCTGGACGCGGTCCGCTACGCCGACCTCACGAGCCTGGCGGGGGCGGTCGGGGCTGCCGACCCCGGGGTGGCCGAGTTGCTGGGCGGCACCGAACAGCTCACCGTCTTCGCGCCCACGAACGACGCGTTCACCGCCGCGGCGGACATCACCGCCGGCCTCGACCAGGCGGGGCTCACCAACGTGCTGAGCTACCATGTGATCCCCGCGCCGGTGACGTCGGACGCCATCCCTGTCGCGGCCGGGACCGGCCTGGTCAACGAATGGGGCAACAACGTGAGCGTGCTGTTCGACACCTCCGCGGGCGTCGTGGTCAACGGCAGCTCCAACGTCGTCGTCGCCGACATCAAGACCACCAACGGAATCGTCCACGTCGTGGACGGTGTCCTGCTGCCGCCGACCGTGGTGGACATGGCCGTCAACGGTGGCTTCACCGGGCTCCTCGGTGCGGTCGGCGCGGCCTCCGGCGACCTCGGCGCCGTGCTGTCCGGCGCCGGCCCGTTCACTGTGTTCGCGCCCGACAACGCGGCGTTCACCGCGGCGGAGCCCATCACCTCGACGCTCGGCCCCGACGAGCTGCGCGACGTGCTCTTGTACCACGTGGTCGGCGGCGCAGCGCCCGTCACGAGCGGCGACTTGTCGAACGGCTCGGTCGAGACACTGGCCGGCGCCAGCATCCTGGTGGACGTGTCCTCGGGAGTGCTGCTGAACGGCAGCACCAACGTCACGGTCGCCGACCTGAACGCCACGAACGGCGTGGTCCACGTGATCGATGGCGTACTGTTGCCCCCCAACTGAATCGCCCCTTTGGAGCGCCGTCATGGCCAGAAGCAGGATGGAGCCAGCGCCCAACGTGTTCGCCTACTTGGACGCGAGGAAGTACCTCGCTGACTACTACGCCCACAAGAAGCGGACGACCTCCGGGTTCTCGTACCGGTCGTTCGCGCGCCGGGCAGACCTGAAGTCTCCGAACTACCTGAAGCTGGTCATCGACGGCGACCGCAACCTCACCCCCGAGATGGCCCACCGGTTCGCAGCCGCGTGTGGCCTCTCCGGCACGGGGTTGACCTACTTCGTCGACCTCGTCTCCTTCACCCATGCACGCACGACCGACGAGAAGACCTCGTGCTACGAGCGGCTGCTCCGGTTTCGTGAGCACCGCTCCATCCATCGCATCGACATCGCGTTCGGCCAGTACCACTCCCGGTGGTACATGCCCGCCATCCGCGAGCTGGCGTTCCGGCGCGACTTCCGCCCCGACGCTGCGTGGGTCGGTGAGCAGCTCGTCCCCGCCGTGTCCGAGAAGGACGCCGCTGCGGCCCTCGGGTTGTTGCTCGAGCTCAGCCTGCTCACCGAGCGAGACGGCAAGCTCGAGCCCACCGAAGCGCTCGTCACCACGGGTCCCGAGGTGAAGGGTCTGCACTACATGCAGTACCACCGCACCATGATGAGCCGAGCCGCTGCCGCCCTCGACGAGCTCCCGCCCCGCGAGCGCGACATCTCGTCGGTCACGCTTTGTCTCGGCAAGGAGGCCATCCCGAGGATGAAGGAGCGGATCCGGGCCTTTCGGCGCGAACTCCTGCAGCTCTCTGCCGACGAGACCGACCCCGTTCAAGTCGTGCAGGTGAACATTCAGTTGTTTCCCCTGAGCCGGGAACCCATGGTGGAAGAAGCAGTCAGCGGAGGGGAACATGCAGAGGAATAGGCGACCGGACGGAACGATCGGCTGGGCGTCAGCGATGGTGGTGAGCCTCCTGGCGTGTGGAACCGAGACCGGCAACCCCGAGGAGCTCGCCTTCGAGTACAACGCCCGAAGCTCGGCGCCCGAGGTGATCGGCCTGCGTTCGCCGGGCAGCGCCGCCCGAGTGGATTCGGTGTGGTTGCGGCTCGGTCCGGTCGAGCTCACGGGCGACTGTGACGACGAACGCGGGGAGCGCTCCTACGTGGGCCTCGGGTTCGCCGACCATGCAGACGAGCAGCCTGCTCTCCAGCAGCTCCTCGTCCCGTTCGACACCACCTGTTCGGTGGCCCTCTCGCTCGAGCCCGATGCCAGCGCCACCGGGGAGCCGGCCGGGGTCGGTGGCGCGGCGCTCGCCCTGCAGGGGACCCTCGCCGACGGTCGGCCGTTCCTCGTGCGATCGGACGAGCCGATGGCGTGGTCGTTCCCTCTCCGCGACGAGCCGGTTCCGGAGGCAGGGGCGTGGCTGCTGTCGTTCGACGTGGCCGAGTGGCTCGACGAAGGGGCTCTCGCAGCGGTGCCGGGCGACGAGCTCACGGTCTCCGCCACCGAGAACCCCGCCCTGCTGGACGCGTTGCTCGACCGCGTGGCCGGCGGGCTCACCTTGCACCTCGACGACGACCGCGACGGCGGGATCGATCCCGGCGAGGACTTGCTCGCGGTCGGCGAGTGACGGTCACGGTCGGCGGCCTATCCCGGGCCGACCGTACCCCACTCCACCACCTTGCCTTCCTGGACGCCCGGCGCCTTCATCAGCTCCGCGGCGTCGACCCAACCTTTGGAGGTGCCGCCGCAGCTGAACTCGATCAGCTGGCGGGTGGGGACCTCTCGGCCCGGGAGCTTCTCGAAGTCCGCGTCCAGAGGGCACTCGGCCTCGCCGTCCTTTCCGGCCACCTCGACGATGCAGTAGCCCTCGGACAGGTACTGGGTGACCGTGACCTCCTCGCCCGACTTCACCGCGGTCTCGCCCACGGTCGTGTCGTGCTTGGCCCTGTACTTTTCCACGCTGCGCACCGTGGCGTAGTCCACCTCCACCTGTGACCAGGGGTGGTACAGGCCGGCGGGGACGGCGCAGTCCATCGTCGGGTCGGCGCACGGGTCGGCGCTGGCCTTGAGGCTCACCGGCTTGGTCACCTCGACCACCGGCGAGGGGTACTCCCCCTCCCAACCGAGGTTGGTCACCACCCCTTGGGGACAAGCTCCCCTCGCCCGCCCTCGGGCCTTGTTCTTTCCCTTGCCCTTCTTGGCCTTCGCCGCCGGTTCCGGTGCGACCGCAGCAGGCGCCGGAGCAGGCGCGGGCGGGGCTACGGTCTCGGTCGACCCACATCCCACCACCATCCACCAAACCATCATCTCCCCTCCATGGTCGTAACGAATGCCGAAACCGCAACCAACGCACCTACGGACGAGCTACGGAGCGCGGTACGCTTCCCAGTGGTCGTCCATCCGTTGCTCCTGGCCGGAAGTGAACGACCCCATGCAGTCGTCGTCGACGTAGGCCATGAAGTTGTCGATGTCGTCCTCCCCTTCGAAGAAGTCGCCGGTGCAGCTGTCCCGCGGCGTACAGTAGTACGTCACTCCGGCCTCGGCCGGGGTGTCTTCGACGAGATCGTTGTCGATCGAGCAACCCACGTTCGGCCCGACGCCGGCCTGGCCGGGCTGGAACTGGAAGGTGTGGTACAACCCGAGCCAGTGGCCGACCTCGTGGATCAGCGTGTCCCCGCTGTCGTAGTGGAGCTCGCCGTCGGGCTCGTTCGGGTCCGGGAACCACAACGCACCGCCAGGCATCGTCTGCGACGAGATCACCGCTCCATCGAAGTCGGGGACGTTCTGGTAGGTCCACGCCCCCGCCGCCCAGCCGAGCTCCAGCTCGTGCGACCCCGTGTACACGTTG
>JBEBJC010000091.1:0-14867 GCA_040080105.1 Myxococcota bacterium | reverse complement strand
GAGAAGTCGGCCGAGTTCGCGGCCATCCCGCGCTCCGCCATCGCGCGGACCTCCTGGGTGATCTGCATCGAGCAGAACCGAGGGCCACACATCGAGCAGAAGTGGGCGGTCTTCGCCCCTTGGGACGGCAGCGTCGCGTCGTGGAACGCGCGGGCGGTCCCAGGGTCGATCGCCAGGTTGAACTGGTCTTCCCATCGGAACTCGAACCGGGCCTTCGACAGCGCGTCGTCCCAGTCCCGCGCGCCCGGGAGCTGCTTGCCGACGTCGGCGGCGTGCGCGGCGATCCGGTAGGCGATCAGGCCCTGCTTCACGTCGTCCTTGTCCGGCAGGCCGAGGTGCTCCTTCGGGGTGACGTAGCACAGCAGCGCGGTGCCCAGCAGCCCGATCATCGCCGCTCCGATCGCGCTCGCGAGGTGATCGTAGCCCGGAGACACGTCGATCGGCAGCGGGCCGAGCGTGTAGAACGGGGCGCCGTGGCAAACCTCGAGCTGTAGCCGCATGTTCTCCGCGATCAGGTGCAGCGGCACGTGGCCCGGACCCTCGATCATCACCTGAACGCCGTGGTCCCACGCGACCTTGGTGAGCTCCCCGAGCGCGCGGAGCTCGCCGAACTGCGCCTCGTCGTTCGCGTCGGCGGTGCAGCCGGGGCGCAGCCCGTCGCCGAGGGAGAAGGTGGCGTCGTACTTGCGCAGCACCGCGCAGATCCGATCGAAGTGCTCGTACAGGAAGTTCTGGCGGTGGTGGTGCAGGCACCACTTGGCGAGGATCGAGCCTCCGCGGCTGACGATCCCGGTGGTCCGCTTCGCGGTCAGCGGGATGTGCTGGAGCAGCACGCCCGCGTGTACGGTGAAGTAGTCGACGCCCTGCTCGCACTGCGCCTCGAGCACGTCGAGGTACCGCTCGATGTCGAGCTTCTCGGCCCGGCCGTCGACCTGCTCGAGGCACTCGTAGATCGGCACCGTGCCGATCGGGACCGGGCTGTGGCGCAGGTTCGCCGCGCGGGTCTCCGGGATGTCGGGGCCGGTGGACAGGTCCATCACCGTGTCGGCGCCCCACCGCACCGCCCACCGGAGCTTCTCGACCTCCTCGTCCATCGAAGCGCGCACCCGGCTGTTGCCGATGTTGGCGTTCACCTTGGTCTTGAACGCCCGACCGATCACCATCGGCTCGAGCTCGAGGTGCTTGCGGTTCGCCGGGACGATCGCGCGCCCGGCGGCGATCTCGGACCGGACGAACTCGACCGGGACCCCTTCGCGGATCGCGGAGAACGCCATCTCCTCGGTGACGATCCCGTCCCGCGCGCAGGTGAGCTGGGTCGCGCCTTCGGGGCGGCGCGCGAGCCACGCCGACCGCCGATCGGGGAGCCCGGCCCCGGTGGGGACCTCCGGGCCGCTCGTGTCGTACAGGCGGAACACCTCACCGGTGGTCAGCGGCACCTCGCGGAACGGGACCCGAAGGTCCCCGATCTCTACCCGCCGCGATCGGCCGCCATTGAACTCGGTGAACTCCATCCTGCCTCCCCGGGCGCGGTCCGTACCCTGCCGCGCCGCGACCGTCACGCGGCGGAAGCCCGAGCCCGCCGAACCGGGGCGAGCGGCGCGCGCGGGTTAGCCGGTGGCGATGAGGGTCGTGGTCGCAGAGAAGCCGTCGGTCGCGCGCGATCTCGCGCGGGTGCTCGGAGCCAGCCGGCGCGGGGAGGGGTTCCTCGAGGGCGGCGGCCTGCGGATCACCTGGTGCCACGGCCACATGGCCGAGCTCGAGGAGCCGAGCCACTACCAGGAGGCGTGGAAGCGGTGGTCGATCGAGTCGCTGCCGATGGTGCCCGAGCCGTTCGCGCTCCGGCTGCGCCAGGGGGCGACCGACCAGTTCCAGGTGCTGCGCAGGCTGCTGCGCGACCCGGCCACCGCCGAGGTGGTGAACGCGTGTGACGCCGGGCGCGAAGGGGAGCTGATCTTCCGGTACGTGGCGGAGCTCGCGGGGTGCACCAAGCCCGTGCTCCGGCTGTGGACGAGCTCGCTCACCGACGCGGCGATCCGCGACGCGTGGAGTCGCCTGGCCCCCGGGACCGCTTTCGACCGGCTGGGCGATGCGGCCCGGTCGCGGGCGGAGGCGGACTGGCTCGTGGGGATGAACGCGACCCGGGCGTTGACCGTGCGCGCCCGCGACGCTGGGGGGAGCGATCTGCTGTCGGTCGGCCGGGTCCAGACCCCGACGCTGGCGATGATCGTGGCGCGAGACCTGGCGATCGAGGCGTTCGTCCCCGAGGACTACTGGGTCGTGAGCGCGACGTTCGACCCGGAGCGAGACGGGATGGGCACGTTCCACGCGCGGTTCTTCGCTCGCGCCCCGGAGGGCGACGAGGCGGACAAGCCCCCCACCGACGAGCCCGACGACGAGGCGCCGAAGGTGGAGCGGGTCGGCGACGCCGCCACGGCCGAGGCGATCGCCGCGGCGGCCCGAGGGCAGCTCGGTGTGGTGGAGGCGGCCGAGCGGCGGCGCACGCGCGAGCGGCCCCCGCTGCTGTACGACCTCACCAGCTTGCAGCGGCGGGCGAACCAGCGGTACGGCCTGTCGGCGTCGCGCACGCTGGAGGTCGCGCAGGCGTTGTACGAGCGGCACAAGTTGCTGACTTACCCCCGCACCGACTCCCGGTACCTGTCGCCCGACCAGGTGCCGACGCTGCCCGACGTCGTCGCGGGGCTGGTCCCGGTGCCCCCGTACGCAGCCACCGCCACCGCGCTGCTCGCAGCCCCGATCCGTCCGGGGCCGCGGGTGGTCAACGGGGCCGAGGTCGGCGATCATCCAGCGATCATCCCCACCGGGCGTACGCCCCCGCCCGACCTCGATCCGGACGAGAAGCGGGTGTTCGACCTCGTGGCCCGGCGGCTGATGGCGGCGCTGATGGACGACGCGGTGTTCGACCTCACGCGGTTGGTGGTGCGGGTCGAGCCCGGAGGGCCGCTGCCCCCGTCGGTCTCCGCGCCGCTGCGGTTCCGGGCGCGCGGGCGGGTGTGCGTGTCCGAGGGCTGGCGCGCGATCGACCCGCCAGGGAAGTCGGTCGACACCGAGCTGCCCGCGGTCCAACAGGGTGACCCGGCGCGGGCCACCGACGCGCGCTCGGATCAGCGCCAGACCCGCCCGCCGCGGCACTACAACGACGCGTCGGTCCTCCAGGCGATGGAGACGGCGGGCAAGGCGCTCGACGACGAGACCCTCGCGCGCGCCCTGCGCGGCCGGGGCCTCGGGACCCCGGCGACCCGCGCGGCGATCCTGCAGACCCTGCTCGATCGGGGCTACGCGGTGCGCCAGGGGCGGGAGCTGCACGCCACCGACAAGGGGCGCGCGCTGATCGGCGCGATCCCGGTCGAGGCGTTGAAGAACGCCGAGCTCACCGCCGACTGGGAGGGGCGGCTGTCCGAGATGGCCGACGGGCGGGGCGCGGGGCGCGCCCCGTTCATGCGCGACGTGGCGCGGTACGTGGGCGAGGTGGTGGCCGCGCTCGCGGCTGGGGCGCCTCCGACGCTCGAGATCCCGGACACGCCGGTGCTGGGTCCGTGCCCGCGGTGCGGCAAGCCGGTGCGGGATCGCGGTCGCCGGTACCAGTGTGACGGCGGCGCCGACTGTGGGTTCGTGGTGTTCCAGACGATGGCGAAGCGGAAGATCAGCGCGCGCGCCGTGACCAAGCTGCTGGCGGAGGGCAGGTCCCCGGCGATGAAGGGGTTCAAGAGCAGGGCCGGCAAGGACTTCGAGGCAGGGCTGCGGTGGGATCCCGACGCGGGTCGGGTCTCGTTCTGGTTCCCCGACCGCGAGGACACCCGCGCCGAGCCGCCGGCGTCCGCGGCCCCTCCACCACCGCCGGCCTCGGGTCCGCGGGAGGGCGACCGGTGCCCGGCGTGTGGCGCCGGCACCGTCGTCCGAGGGCGGGTGGCCCTCGGTTGTAGCCGGTGGCGGGAAGGCTGTGGGTTTCGCTCGGATCCGGGGGGGGCGGATCCGCGCCACGCGGGCGCGAGTGGGGTAAAGGGAACCCAACCCCGACGGTCGGGGGCGGAGCCCGAATCGTGACCACCACCATCATCGTGATCGTGTCGTCCCTGCTGGCCTTCCTCTGCGCCGGCGCGGGCTTCGTCCTGTTCCTGCTGTTCGTGATCGGCTTCGTGTTGCTGCGGCGGCGCGGCAAGAAGGTCACCGCGAAGGAAGCGGTGGCGGTGGGCGCCGAGCGGGTGAGCCAGGTGTTCATGCGCACGAAGGACGGGGGGCTGCAGCCCGTCCAGGCCGACGACCAGGAGGACGACGCCTGATCGTGGGCGCGACGGGTCTACTCGACCTTGTCGACCAGGAACGCGGGCCCGCGGCAGGCGACCGGATCGCCCGACTGGCAGGCCTCCCGGCACAGCTGCTTCGCCCGCCCGCGCGACTTCCCGCCGCCGAAGCCCTGCCACAGCAGGCGAGCGAGCGCGCGCTTCGCGTCGAGGGAGCTGGCGGCGATCGCCCGTTCGTACGCCTCCCGCGCCGCGGCCATGTCGGGTGCCCCGCTCGGGCCGATCTCGTGCACCTGGCCGAGCCCGAAGCAGCTCGCGCCGTCCTTGGCGTCGCAGCCGCGGGCGAACCACTCGGCGGAGGTGGCCAGGTCGCGCTGGAGGTAGGTGCCTTCGAACAAGATCCCCCCGGCCTCGCGGCACCCGGCGGCGATCCCCCCCTCACACGCGCGCCCGAACATGTTGAGCGCCTCCGCGTCGTCTCGGCGCACGCCCACGTCGCTGGTGAGCAGCTGGCCCCGACGCATACACGAGTCGGTCGACCCGCCCGCACATCCCCACCGATAGAACTGGCTCGCCACCGTCCGATCGCGCTCTCCGCCCAACCCGTCCTCGAACGACTGCCCGAGCCGGAAGCACGCGCGGGGATCGGACCGCTCGTTCACGCAGACCCGGGTGAGCAGCGTGCGGGCGCGCTCGGCGTCGCGAGGGACCTCCACCCCGTCGAGGAGCGCGAGCGCGAGCGCGGTGCACGCCTGCGCGGACTGCCGCTGCTCACAAGCTTGGTCGAACGCGTCGAACGCGTCCTTCACCGAGCCGTCGGCCCGCCCCGACAGGATCAGGTCGACCTGCGACGCACAGCCGGCAGCGTCCCCGAGGGCGCACGCGCGACCGAACTTGGCGGCGGCCACGCTCACGTCGCCCTGGTGGTCGATCTCCCACCGGCCGGCCTCGAAGCACGACCGGGCGTGGCGCAGCGAGCAGCCCTGGTCGAACAACCCCTTCAGCCGGCCCTCGGCGGGCTCCTTGAAGATCCCGTCGTAGTACATCCGGGCCAGGTGCCAGCACCCGTCGCGGTACCCCTGGTCACACAGCGCCCCGTAGAACGTGTCGGTGACCGAAGCGGTCCACGCGGCCTCCTTGGCCTCTCCCACCAGCATGCAGCCCGCCGCGTACTTGCCGTCACACGCCCGCTGAGCGAACCGCGCCGCGGTGGCCGCGCTCGCCGGCGCGCCGGGCGAACCCTTCGCATACAACCGCGCGAGCGTGGTGCACGAGGCATATTCCCCGGCGTCACACGCGGCGTTCCACCGACGCAACGCCGGCGCGGGCTCCGAATCCACGCCCTTGTTGTCGTAGAGGTAGCCCGCGTAGTCGTGGCACGCGGGCTGGAACCCGGTGTCGCAGTCGGCCTTCAGCTGGCGCGCGGCTCGGCGCCACGCGCGGTCCCGGTCCTCGACGTTGGTCATCTCGGCCGCGAGTGTGTCGAGGCACCACCCCATCACCAGACAAGCGACCTGGTCGCCGGCCTCACACGACGGAGTGAACACCTCGAGCGCCGCAGCCGGGTCGGGCGCGTCGTCCTTCCGCCAGCTGGCCCGGCGACAAGCAGGGTTGTACCCCCGATCACACGCGAGATCGAACCGCTCGGCCAGCGCCTCCTCGGACGCGCTCACGCCGTCGCGCTCGAACTCGAGCCGGAGCGCAGAGAGCGCCAGCTCGCGGGCTTCACCGCCGCTCTGGGCCAGCGCCGGCGCCGCGGAGACCCACACGAACAGGCCGAGCGCAGCGCGCGCGAACGAACCGAGGGACATGGGGCGGAGGTCCTCCGTCGGCGGTCGTAGCGGAGGCCAGGCGCGGACGCAACCCCCGCCGGGTCGCGGCGGCCCCGCGGGAACGGGAGGACCACGGCCGATCGAGAGGATATGCTGCCGCTCCGGAGGCACGATGTGGTGGTGGGCGGCGGTGGGGTGCCACCCGAGCGGCGCGGACGCCCCAGCGGTCGACTCGTCGGACTCGTCGGTCACGACCGCGCCAGGTGTGTGCGAGCGGGTGCTCGTTCCAGGTCCGCTCGGCCAGGTCGACTCCGGGGTCGACGCGACCCCACACGAGGCGGTGTTCGGCGCGGCGCGACCCGACCCGTTCCACGTGCACCTCGGGCTGCCGACCGACGACCCGTCGACCTCCATGTCGTTCGTGTGGCGCACCGATCCGGACACCCTCGCCTCGGTGGTGCAGTACGGGACCGACGGCGCGCTGACCGAGGAGGTCGCCGGCGCGAGCTTCGGCTACGGCGGGCTGCCCGGCGAGCCGAGCCCGGACCGGGTCCACGAGGTCCGGCTGTGTGACCGCCTCACGCCCGGCACGACCTACAGCTACCGGGTGGGGGGCGAGGGCCACTGGTCGGACACCTACACCTTCACCACCCCCGGCGACTCCGAGACGTTGCGGGTCGCGTTCGCCGGTGACTCCCGCGGGACCTACGAGACCTGGCAACAGGTGGTCGCCGCGATGGACGCGGCGCAGCCCGAGCTCGTGGTGTTGTCGGGTGACATGGTCGACTTCGGATCGAGCCAAGCCGAGTGGGACGCGTGGTTCGAAGCGTCCGGCGACCTGTTCGCGCGGGTGCCGGTGGTCCCCGCACACGGCAACCACGAGTTCCTCGCGGTGCACTACCTCGCCCAGTTCTCGCTCCCGAACAACGAGCTGTGGTTCGGCGTGCGGTACGGTCCGCTGCAGCTCGTGGTGCTCAACGACACCGTCGCGGTCCCGACCGACATCACCATCGCGCAGCCGCAGCACGTGGAGCCGATCCTGGCGGGCACCGACGCCCGGTGGAAGATCGCGGTCCACCACCAGTCCGAGTACGCGACCTGCACCGTCCACGGCTCGGCGCTCGCGCTGCGCGAGTCGTGGTCGCCGGTGTGGGACCGCACAGGCGTCGACCTGGTGTTCGCCGGCCACAACCACCTGTACGAGCGGTCGGTGCCGATCCGCGGCGAAGCCGAGGCGGCGCCGGGCGAGGGGACCGTGTACGTCGTGTCCGGCGGCGCGGGGGCGGACCTGTACACCTCGACCGCCGACGAGTGGTTCGGCGCGGTCGCGAACCCGATCCACCACTACGTGATCGGGGACTTCGGGCCCGACGGCGCGTCGTTCGTCGCGCGCGACCTCTCCGGCAACGTGATCGACGCGTTCGAGCTGCCTTGAGCGCCCTGGCGTACGCCGATCACCGCGCGGACCCCGGGGCGTGGGCGCGCGCGCTGGGGGTTTCGCGCGAGGCGTGTGAGCTGCTGCTCGCGTCGGACTTCATCGACCTGCACTGTGACCTCGAGGTCCCGGTACGGCTGATCGGGTACCGGCCGGAGGTGCACCACGGGATCGGCTCGGGGGTCCGACCGCTGATCGGGCACACCGACTACCCGCGGATCCGCGAGGCCGGCCTGACCGGCGTGGTGTACGACATCGCCACGAACCCCGCGCGCCCGGCCGGCAACCGCCTCATCACGACGATCCGCAACGTCGAGGCGGCGATCGCACGGATCTCGGCCCACCCGGACGACTTCGAGGTGGTCACCGACCGGGCGGGCTACGATCGGGCGCGCGCCGCGGGCAAGACCGCGATGTGGATCTCGCTGCAGGGCGGCAACGCGGTGTCGGCGGATCCCGACGTCCTCGACGGCCCGCTCGGGCGGACGCTGCACCGGATCACGCTGGTGCACCTCACGATCTCCGACCTCGGCGGGACCAGCAGCCCGCTCGGCGGGGACCGCGGGCTGACCGAGCTCGGTCGGCGGGTGATCGACCGGTGCAACGCGAACCGGGTGCTGGTCGACCTCGCCCACACCGGCCGCCGCACGTTCTGGGAGGCGCTCGAGGCGCACGCGTCCGACGTGCCGCCGATCGTGTCGCACACCGGCCTCGACGAGGTGCGGCGGCACTGGCGGAACGTCGACGATCGGCAGGTCCGCGCGATCGTGGATCGGGGCGGGGTGGTGGGGGTGATGTACCAGTCGAACTTCCTCGCCCCGGTGCTTTGGAGTTGCTCGCGCGCGGCGATCGTCGCCCACCTCGCGCACGTGGTCGAGCGGTTCGGGGAGGACTACGCGGCGATCGGCACCGACTACGACGGGATGATCGTGCCCCCACACGACCTGTTGGACGTGACCCACCACCCGCTGCTGGTGCAGGACATGCTCGACCGGGGGTGGTCCCCCGAGCGGATCGGCAAGATCCTGGGCGGCAACTACCTGCGGGTGGTCGGGCAGGTTCGGCCGCCCACTTAGAACAGGTCCTTGACCTCGTCGTAGAACTGGCCGAAGTGCACGCGGTTCACCTGCTTGCCCATCTTGTACAGCTCGCGCGCCACCGCCACGATCACGTGCCGCATCTCGACCGAGCGGGACTCGGACGCCGCGACCACACACGCGTTGATCGCCGAGTTCACGATCGAGCCGCCCGCGAGGATGAACTGGTCCGAGATGTAGTCCAGGTCGAGGTCTGCGCCGCGCGGAGCGCCGTCCGGGATCGCGCGCTCCCACAACAGGCGGCGCTCGGCCGGGGAGGGGACCGGGAACTCGATCACCGCGCCGAACCGCCGGAGGAACGCCTCGTCGATGTTCTCCTGCAGGTTGGTGGTCAGGATCGCGCAGCCCTCGAACACCTCGAGCCGCTGGAGCAGGAAGCTGACCTCCTGGTTCGCGAACCGGTCCTGGGCCTGCTTCACGTCGCCGCGCGAGCCGAACAGGGCGTCGGCCTCGTCGAACAGGATCACGGTCGACCCGCCCTCGGCGGCGTCGAAGATCTCCTTGAGGTTCTTCTCGGTCTCGCCGACCCACCGGCTGATCACCGCCGACAGGTCGACCTTGAACAGGTCGAGGCCCAGCCCGCCGGCGATCACCTCGGCGCACATCGTCTTGCCGGTGCCGGGGGCTCCGGAGAACAGCGCCTTGATCCCGTAGCCGCGGGGGCGGATCTTGTTGCCGCCCCACCGGTCCATCACCACTTCCTGCTGGGCCAGGTACTGCTCGAGGTGCTTGAGCTGACCGATGATCTTGTCGGGCAGGATCAGGTCGCTCCAGGCGTACCGGGGGGTGATCCGCTGCGCCAGCCCGGAGAACTCGGGGCGGGCAGCTTCGCGCGCCGCCGACCACAGCTCCTCGAGCTCCGGCTCCCGCCCGCCCGACTCGGCGGTCGCGCGGTCCATCACCCGCTCGATGGTGGTGCCGCCGACCGAGTAGAACCGCTCGGCCAGGTCTACCCCCTTCGCGACCTCCCACCCGCGGCGCGCCATCGCGTCGGACCACGCGCCGATCCGCTCGGCGGTGCTCGACCGCCCGACCGGCACGGTCACGTTCGGGCGGTCTGCGCCGAGCATCGCCGCGGCGGCGCGCCGGTCGTTCGCCCCCACGAGCAGCGTGTACGGCATCTCGGCCAGCGCGGTGCCGAGGTTCAACATCTGGAGCCGCTGCTGGGGCTCGTCCGACGTGTCGGGCACGTTGATCAGGTACGGAATGGCGCCGTCGAGCATCAGGTCGCGGACGAGGTCGAACGGCTGGGTGAGGTACGACTTGGACCGCTCCACGTCGACCCGGACCAGCGGGCGCTTCGCCACCCGCGCCACCTCCATCGCCACCCCCTCGCGCGTGCCGGTGGTGCCGCCGACGATCACCACGGTGATCGGGGAGTTCAGCGAGCCCTCGAGCTGCAGCAAGCGGGCGCGGGTCGGGCTCGGCACGAACGGTGGGCGCGAGGTGTCGAGCAACACCGCGCCTTCGGCGAGCGCGAGCACGTTCGCCCGCAGCATCCACTGCAGCAGCCGCGGCGAAGGGTGCACCCGGCGGCTCGTGTGGGTGTCCATGCCGTCGGGCGGGTTCAGCAACAGCAACCGGTTGCGGATCAGCGCGGCGCCGGGGAGGAGCCGGCTCTGGAGCGCCAGCCGCTGCCGCCGCTCCTGCCGCAGCACCCGGGTGGCGAGGTCGACGGTGAGGTACGCCTGGTTCAGGTTGTCGTTGAGGTAGGCGAAGATCTTGCCGTAGCCAGCGCTGATCTCGGGGGCGAGCGCGAGCAGGATCAGGTCGACGTCGTCGCCGTCGAGCCCGAACGCCTCCCGCAGGTGCTGGAACCGGCCGCCGTCGGTGTCGCGATACGCGGTCGACGCCGAGATCGCGTCGTCCAGGCCGTCTGCGCCGGCGGGGTAGTCGATCTCACCGTGGGCGCGCAGCAGCGCGTCGACCTCGTCGTCGGTGATCACCGAGCCCCAGAACTGGCCCTTCGCCCGCATCGCCGGCCGCGCGCGCTGGCGCCGCACGGCGCGCAGCAACAACAGGTCGGTCCGCCGCAGTCGGCGGGCGAGATCGCTGAACAGCGTGCTGCTCGACACTCCACCCCCGGGACGAGCCCTCGCTCGTGCCCCCGTGTTCTACCGCGGCCGCCGGCTGGAGGTCACCCCTGGCGGAACCGGGTCTCCTCGTCGGCGTTCTCGAGCTGCGCCACCACCCACCGGGCGAGGTCGTCGACCACCTCTCGGTGCGGCTTGCCCTTCGCCATCTCGATCCAGTACGCGTGCATCGAGCTCTCGGACTTGAACGCGCTGTCGATGCTGCGCTCGACCAGCTGGCCGAGCGGGTTGTCGGACGCTCCGAGCGCGTTGCGGGCGAGCGAGGCGACGCTCGACAGCGACACGTCGTGCAGCACGTCGGACAGGCTGTCGCCCTGCTCCATCCGGTGCAGGACCATCCCCTCGATCGCGCGCGCGGCTTGCTCCTCCCCGTCGTTGTGGCCCGCGGCACCGCCGCCCGCGCCCCCGGATCCGAGCTGATGGACCCGCTCGTGGGCGTACAACGCGGCGTCTTCGGGGCGGCTCGCGTCGAAGCTCGAGTCGACGACGATGTCGCCGCCTTCGACCGTCATCGCGCGGGCGCCGACGCTGCGGAGGGCCTGCCGGGCGAGCGGTCCCGAGTACACCTCGCCGCCGTCGGCCATCCGCCGGGACACGAGCCCGGTCGACGCGCGCGCAGAGAGGCGATCCGAGATGCCCTCACCGGGCGCCTTGCGCGAGTTGCTCGCCATATGGCCTCCACAACGACAAAATCAGAACGACAGATCTCCCGTATCGTACGACAGCGGCGCCACGTCCGCCAGTCGGACGTGAGATACGGGGGCGCCGGGAGGGCCGGTGCAGGTCGTGAAGGTCGCCTGGTGCTGGTGCGCAGACGGTCTGCGCGCCGATGTGGCGCTCGAGCTCGACGACGGGCGGGTGCGCGCGGTGGTCCCGGGAGACCGGTGGCCGGAGATCCCTACAGCGCCGCGCTCGCTCGCGCTCCCTGGCCTGGTGAACGCGCACAGCCACGCGTTCCAGCGCGCGTTCCGCGGGCATGTCCAGTGGCGGGCCGAGGGCCGGGACGACTTCTGGTCCTGGCGGGACCGGATGTACGCCACCGCGAACGAGCTGACCCCGGAGGGGGTCGAGGCCGTGTCGGCCCTCGCGTTCCTCGAGATGGCCGAGGCCGGCGTCACCTCGGTGGGCGAGTTCCACTACCTGCACCACGCGCCCGATGGAGCGCGGTACGCCGATCCGGACGAGCTGGCCCGCCGGGTCATCGCGGCGGCGGAGCGGGTGGGGATCCGGATCTGCCTGCTGCGGACTGCGTACTTGCGTGCCGGGCCGGGCCGCCCGCTCCGGCCCGACCAGCGGCGGTTCGGTGACGTCGACGCGGACGAGGTCCTGGCTGCGATCGGCCGGCTCGGGAGCGCGGCTGGGCCGACGGTGACGGTGGGCCTGGCGCCCCACTCGGTGCGGGCGGTCGACCCGGACACCCTGCGTGCGCTCGCCGCGTTCCGCGGGGTCGTGCACGCCCACGTGTCGGAGCAGCCGGCAGAGAACGAGCAGTGCGCCGCGGAGAACGGCTGCTCGCCGCTCGCGCTGCTCGACCGGTGCGGCCTGCTGTCGGAGCGGCTGGTGGCGGTGCACCTGACCCACCCAATGCCGGGCGACGAACAGCTGCTGATCGACGCCGGGGCCGCGGTGTGCGTGTGCCCTTCCACCGAGCTCGATCTCGGCGACGGGCTGTTGCCGTTGTCGCTGCGCCAGCGCGCCCGGGCGTGCCTCGGCTCCGACAGCCACGCGGTGATCGACCCGTGGAGCGAGCTGCGGACCCTCGAGCTGCACGGGCGCGCGCAGGCGCTGCGGCGCAACGTGCTCGCCCCCGAAGGGCAGGGGCACGGCCTGGCCGAGCGCCTGCTGCGCGCCGCGACCGCGGAGGGGGCGCGCGCGCTCGGGGGCAGCGCCGCGGGGATCTCCCCGGGGGCGCCCGCCGACCTGGTGGTGCTGGACCTCGATCGGGTGGCCGCCGACGGGGTGCCTCCGCTCGAGGCGGCCGCGTTCGTCGCCACCCCCGAGTGGGTGCGCGAGGTGTGGGTTGCGGGCCGGAGAGTGGTGGATGGAGGCCGACACCCGTCGCGGGACGACATCCGTGCCGCCGCCGCGCCGTTCCTGCCGCGGTGATGCGCGCCGAGCGGCGCCGGCGGCACACCCGATCCGCTCGGTCGGCAGTTTCGCTGCCCCGTCGGGATCCGCCGGTGGTCTGGCGGATCGCGTCTCGCGCGTGCTAACACCGAGCGATCCAATGCTCGTCCCTCATGACTACGACCGGTACCGAGTCGTCGCCGGCGTCCTCGCGGCGCCGGATCTGTCTTTGGCGTGGGCGGAGGTCGACGGCCACAAGGTGGAGCTGGTCACCGCGCCGCCGGTGCCGTCGAACGCGCGCCTGACCGTGTTGCGGCGGATGGCCGAGCGCGAGGCCCTGGCGGTGGACGGCGCCGCGCCGTACCTGGCCGGCGGGGTGGACGAGCGCCGCACCTGGCTCGCGCTGGGGGCGGTCGACGGCCCGTCGCTGCACCAGCTCGCCGAGTGGGTGACCGCCCGGCCGCAGTTCGGCTCGGGCGAGATCGCGGCGCGGATCACCACCGACCTCGCCGCCACCCTGCGCGAGGTGGTCAAGCGCGCTCCGTCGCTGCCGGTGTCCGGGCTGGGCGACGTCCGCGTCGGTACGGACGGCCGGCTGATGCTCGGCCACCTGGGGGAGGTCCTGCCCACGCGGAAGCTCGACGAGCGCGAGCTGGTCGCGGAGCTCGGCGGCTGGCTGGTCCGCCTCGCAGGACAACGGATCGACGGGCTAGAGGGGATGGTGGAGCGCGCGCGCGCCGGAACGGTGCGCCACCTCGCCGGGTGGATGGACGAGCTCGAGGCGCGGATGGACGAGTGGGGTGGCACCCCCCGCGGCCGTGTCGGCGCGTGGGCGCGGCACTTGGTCGACGAGCACCCGCCGATCGCCCCGCCGACCCTGGTCGACGAGTACCCCGGCGACACGCCGTTCGCGTACGCCACCCCGCGCGCCCCGACCCCACACGCGGCGGCCCCTCACGCGGCGGCCCCACACGCGGCCACGGCGCGGGCCGCCACCCCGATGCGCGCGCCCGATCCGCCGCGGACCCCTGCACCGGCCGACGTCCAACGGGTCGACGACGGCGGCACCCCGATGGCGGGGATGGTGCTCGGCGGGAAGTACCGCATCGTCGGGCGGGTCGCGAACGGGATGATGGGGCGGATCTACGAGGCCACCCGGGTCGACGACTACAAGCGGGTCGCGATCAAGCTGATGCTGCCGCCCCAAGAGGACGACCTCGACGTGGTGGTCGCGCTGCAGACCCGCTTCCGGCGCGAGGCCGCGTCGCTCGCCCGCCTCGATCACCCGAACATCGTGAAGGTCTACGACTGCGGGATCCTCCCGGAGGTGTGGCTCGCGATGGAGTTCGTGGACGGCCCGACGCTCGCGAAGGTGCTCCGGACCCGCCCGCACCTCGCGGTCGACGACGTGCTCACGATCGCGCGCCGGCTGTGCGGCGCGCTCGACCACGCGCACTCCCACGGGGTGATCCACCGCGACCTGAAGCCTGCGAACGTGATCCTCGCCGGCGGCGAGCCGAGCGGCGTCCGCCTGGTGGACTTCGGGTTGGCCAAGGACTGGGACGGGCAGGACCTCACGAACGACGGGACCTTGCTCGGCACGCCCCACTACATGTCCCCCGAGCAGTGCAACGGCGACCCTGCGGTGCGCGAGTCCGACATCTACGCCCTCGGGATGATGTTGTACCGGCTGCTGACCGGCCGGATGCCGTTCGAGGGGCGGAAGGGGGTCGGCATCCTGCTCGCCCACACCCGCGATCCAGTGCCCCGGTTCGACAGCCTCGGGCTGGACTTCGCCGTCCCACCGCAACTCGAGCTGGTGGTGCGGAAGTGCCTCGAGAAGAAGCCGGAGAACCGGTACCGCACGGCGGCCGCGCTCGACGCGGCGCTGGCCTCGTGTCAGGACCCGACGGCCGCCGTCGCGATGGAGGTGCTGACCCAAGCCAGCTGGGCTCCGCCGCGGTGGCTCGTGCCGGTGGCGGCGGTCGCGCTCGGGCTGTTCGTGCTGGTCGGCACGGCTTCGGCGGCGGTGTTGGCGCTGATGCTCACGGCGGGGCCGGGCCAGGGCACGGACGAAGGGTCGGTCGAGGCCCCGGCCGCCCACACCGACGCGCGGGAAGAGGCGGCCCCCGCGCCGCGTCCGC
>JBEBJC010000996.1:0-3333 GCA_040080105.1 Myxococcota bacterium | reverse complement strand
GTGGTGGGGCTCACCAACCTCGGGCCGATCGGGTGGGACGGCGACCTCGATCCGTACGTCGAGGGGGACCAGTCGGTGGGGTTCGCGGTGGAGGACCGGGCGGCATCCCTCCCGGTCGACTCCGGAGCGCCCCCGGACGACACCCCCGAGCCACCACCGCCGAGCGGATCCGAGCCGTCGGGCTGCGGTTGTGACGGCGGCGCCGCGGCGTCCGCGCCGTGGGTGGTCGCGCTCGTTTCACACACGTTCCGCAGGCGGTCCGCCCGGCCGGCGCCCCGCCGCGTCACGTTCAGCCCGGGAGGAAGGTGATGGCCCTGTTTTCGGTGAGTGATCAGCCCGACGTCGATCGGTTGGTCGAGACTTGCGGGTATGCCGCGGCTGCCCTGACGATCCTGCCGATCCCCGGCTCGGAGGTGCTCGGCGTGATGCCGCTGCACGTGGGGATGGTGATCGGGATCGCGCACCACCGCGGGCGCACGATCACCCGCGAGTCGGCCACCTCGCTGCTGCTGCAGATCGGCGGAACGGTCGGCCTGTCGCTCGTGGGCTCGCGGATCGCCACCACCGCGGCGAAGCTGATCCTGCCCGGCCTCGGCGGGCTCGTGGCGGCGCCGTTCATGTACGCGTCCACCCTGGCGATCGGCTCGGTGGCCGACGCGTTCTTCCGCAGTGAGGGCGGCCTGTCCGAATCCGAGATGCGCGACCTGTACAACCGCACGGTGCGGGAGGCGAAGTCCTCGTTCCGGCCCGAGCGGATGCGGGAGGCCTCGGCGGTCGATCACGCCGCGAGCGCGGTGGCCCAGGCGAAGGAGCCCGAGCCCGAGTCGCCCGTGCACAAGCTGAAGCACGCCAAGGAGCTGCTCGAGCAGGGGCTGATCTCGCAGGAGGAGTTCGACGAGGTGAAGAAGCGGGTCCTGGGCGACCTGTAGCGCTCCGTCCTGCAGCGTCCTACGGCAGCGGGGGCAGGGGAGCGACGAACAGGCGCTTGAAGTCGCGCCGGGCGTCGTCGGCCAGTCCCTGGGACACCACCGCCAGCGTCGGGACGCCGGCCCGCACCGCGAGGTCGAGGTCCCCGTTGCCCACCGTGCCGAGCGGGAGCGTGGCCACCTTGGTCGGGTCGGCCACCCGCACCGCCCGGATCGGGTCGTAGTTCGCGTCGTCGTCGGCCACGTACACGATGTGCTGGCCGTCCGGCGTCCACGCGGGCCCGCGGGTGTCGGGGTACACGCCGCGCGCGATCAACCGCGGCGCCCCGCCGACCTCCACCACGTACAGGTCGAACCGATCGGGATCGTCGTGGTTCGCGTAGAACGCCACCTGGCGGCCCACCGGCGCCCACCGGGGGCGGATCTGGTTGCCCTGCCACACCGTGAGGCGGGACGGGTTGGCGCCGATCGCGGGCAGCACCCACAGGTTGTCCCCCGAGCTGCTGTGCGCCACGAACACCAGCGTGCGCCCGTCCGGGCCCCAGTCCACGTACAGCTCGGAGCTGTTCGCCTGGGTCGTGAGCCTGCGGGGCGGGGCCTCGATCTGCTTCGTGTCGAGCAGGTACAGGTCACCTTCCCCGGTGCGCGCGCTGGTGAACGCGATGTACGAGCCGTCGGGGGACCACCGCGCCCCGCCGTCGGCGCCGCTGCCCGCGGCGATCGGGGTCGCCTCGGACACCGCGCCGGACGAGATGTACAGGTCGTAGTCGAACAGATCGTTGCTCGCCGCGTACACGAACGCGCCGAGCGCCGCGGGGGCGAACGCGATCTCGTGTGCCACCGAGCCGGACTCACCGGTGGTGCTGAACCCCTGGGTGAGGTTCGTGGTCGACCGGCTCCGCGCGCGCACCTGATCGAACCGGCGGGTGGTCGGGTCGCCCATCCACAGTTCGATGCGTTTCTCGTCGTGATAGTTGGCCTCGTACGACAATTTCTTGCCGTCGGGCGACCAATGGGGACGTTGGAGGTTCGCGCCGTCTGCCGCCGCGACCTGGACCGCGGGAGCAGCCGCCGCGCTCGTTCCCAGCACCGAACCGAGCCACAGGACGTGCATCTCGGGTTCATTAACCCACGGGGCGGTGCAGGAAGTCCAGCGCGGTCTCCTCGGGGCCCGCGTTTCCGACTGGCGCGGGGGTCGGATTGGTGCGAACCTGGTCGGATGCTCCAGCTCTTCGCGATGGCCTGCGACCCGGACCTCGACCCCGTCCCGCCGCCGCCCGCGGTCGATCTCGTCTCGGCGCTCGGCCCGGGCGCGGTTCGCGCCGGCGTCATCACCGACGAGCGCGCGCTGTTCGGCGGCATCTCCGCCGAGGGCCGCGCGGGCGACGTGAAGCTGTACAACGACCGGGTCCGGTTCGTGATCCAGGCGGTGCGGCCGGGGTCGTACTACGTCGTGGAGGGGGGCGGGGTGCTCGACGCCGACGTCGTCCGGCCCGACGGGGTGGTCGGGCGCGACGTGGTCGAGGAGTGGGCGCCGATGTTCGGCCTCGGTCGCATCTCGTTCCCCGAGTCGGTCGAGGTCGTGGCCGACGGCTCGGACGGGGAGCCCGCGATCGTCCGCGTGCGGGGGTACGAGGGCGGGCTCGGGCTGCTCGAGGGCGCGGTCGAGCTCCCCGGGATCATCCCGGACTACGGCCTGGAGCTGGTGACCGAGTACGTGCTCGCGCCCGACAGCTGGCTGCTCGAGGTGCGGTCGACCGCCACCGCCACCACCGAGGCGGCGACCTTCGCGATCGGCGACGTGTTGATCGGGGCCGACGAGGTGACCTCTGGGTGGGTGCCCGGGTCGGGGTTCGGCGACCCGCCGAGCAGCCCGCGCCCGTGGTCGGGGTACCAGGGAGACCACAACGACGTGGCGCTCGGCCTCGGCGCGCCCGCGGGCCAGTCTCTGTCGGTGGTGGGCTACGACACGCTCGAGGCGCTGGTGTCGTCGGTGGTCGGCGCTGGGCCCCCGGTCACGCTGGCGCCGGGCGAGTCCACCCAATGGACCCGGTACTACGCCGTCGGGCCGGACCTCGCGACCGTGTCGGCCGCGATCGCGGAGGCCCAGGGCGTCGAGACCCAGGGGGTCGAGGGGACGGTCACCGCCGCGGACGGGCCGGTGGCGGGCGCGCGGGTGGTGATCGATCTGGACGGCGCGCCGTACACGGTCGCGGTCACCGGGGCCGACGGGCGGTTCTCCACCCGGGTCCCGCTCGGCGAGGCGCGCCCGCTGGCGGTCGGTCGGGGGCCGGCGAGGTTCACCGATCTGCCCCCCGGAGCGGCGTTCGGGTCGCCGTACGCGGCGGCGCCGGTGCTGGAGGAGGGGCTCGCGTCGTTGGTCGGGGGCGCTGCGCCGGTGCCGCCG
>JBEBJC010000995.1:0-3334 GCA_040080105.1 Myxococcota bacterium | reverse complement strand
CTTCGCGGTGGTGATCTGCCTGGTCAGCTGTTGGTGTGGGTTCCGCAGCGCGCCGGGGCCGGGCGGGGTCGGGGCGGCGACCAACGCCGCGGTGGTGATCTCGGCCGTCGGGTGCGCGGTGCTGAACTACGCTCTGTCGCAGCTGATGTTCGGATGAGCGAGGTCGCGATCCGGGTGGTCGACGTCGCGCGGCGGTTCGGCGACCGCGTGGTGCTCGACGGGGTCACGTTCGACGTGCCGCGCGGCCGCACCACCACGATCGTCGGGCCGTCCGGCTCGGGCAAGAGCGTGTTGCTCAAGCTGATCGTGGGGCTGCTCGCACCGGACCGCGGGCAGATCTTCGTGGGCGGGCTCGACATCACCCGCGCCGACGAGGCGGGGAAGCGGGCGATCCGGCGCAAGCTCGGGATGACGTTCCAAGCGGGCGCCCTGTTCGAGGACCTGACCGCTGGGGAGAACGTCGCGTTCCCCCTCCGTCACCACACGCGCCTCACCCCGGACGAGCGGCGGGCGGTGACGCTCGAGCGGCTCACCTGGGTCGAGCTCCCCGACGTGATCGACCGGCCGGTGGTCGCGCTGTCGGGCGGCCAGCGCAAGCGGGTGGCGCTGGCGCGGGCGCTGGCGCTCGACCCGGAGCTGGTGTTGTTCGACGAGCCGAACAGCGGGCTCGACCCGCTCACCTCCGACGCGATCGACGCGCTGATCGCCCGGCTCCAGCATCAGCTCGGGATCACCTTCGTGTTGATCACCCACGACATCGTGCAGGCGCTGACGGTGAGCGACGAGATCGGGTTGTTGTGGGAGGGCAAGCTCGTGGCGTACGGCTCGCGCGACGCGTTCCGCAGCTCGGACCACCCGGTGGTGCGCCAGTTCCTCGCCCGGTCTCAGCGGTAGAACAGCGGCGGGAACACCCGCGGCGCCCGCTTCTTCCGCACGCACCGGGTGGTCGCCTCGAGCAGGCTCACGGTGAACGCGCGGCGCGGCCGTTCGGTGTGGTTCGGCCCGCTCCGGTGCCACAGGTAGTTGTGCACCAGCACCACGTCGCCGGCGCGGGCGGGCACCGACACTTGCCGGCCTTCGACATCGACGCTGTCCAGGCACCGCTGGGGGACGATCCCGCCGAGCGGAGTGGCGAGGCCGCCGCGGTGGGTCCCGGGCAACACCGTGAGGCAGCCGGCCTCCACCGGGGCGTCGTCGAGCGCGGTCCACAGCTGCAACCGCGGGTCGCGGTCGAGCCCCCAGAACTGCCCGCCGTCCTGGTGCCACGGCAGGTCGGTGCCGCGGACCGGCGCCTTCGAGAACAACGTGGCCCGGTACAGGCAGGTGGGGCCGAGCTCGCGCGCGGCGATCCGCGCGAACAGCGGGTTCTCGAGCCAGGCGCGGAACCGGTCGTCGCGCTCGAGCTTCTCGATCTTGCGGTACGGTCGATCCGGGCCGACGTAGCCCGAGCCGAACGCGAGGTCCTCGTACCGCCCGGTGTCGGTGTCGGGTTGGAAGAACAACCCGTCGACCACCACGGTGCCCGCGACGAGGGCCTCGGCCCGCTCCCGCAGCCCGGCCAGGGTGGCCTCGCTCGCCACCGCGGGCAGCCGGGCGAACCCGTGCTCCCGCCAGGCTGAGAGCGCGGCTTCGACCTCGTCTTCGGGCACTTCGCGGGCGAGCGTCATCGGGCGTAGCTCGCGTCGGTGCCGTCCCGCTCGACCCCGATCGCCACCACCCGCCGCCGCGCCTCGTCCGACAGCGGGCCCGCGGCCAGCGCCTGGTCGAGGTGGTCCACCGTGGCCGGTCCGACCAGCACCGAGTCGACCCCGGGCGCCCCGCGCACGAACCCGTAGGCCAGGCCCACGAGCGTGGTCCCCGCGTCGTTCGCGACCCCGCGCAGCGCCTCCACCGCCTCGAACGAGGCGCGGCGCCAGTACCGGCCCTGGTACAACTTGTTCCGGGCGAACCTCCCGCCGGCGGGCGGCGGGGCGTCGAACGTGTGCAGCCCGGTCAACAGCCCGCCCGCGAGCGGGTTGTACACGGTGGTGTGGATCGGGTACCGGCGGGCGAACGCGAAGTACTCGAGCTCGAGCTGGCGCACGAGCGCGTTGTACAGCTGCTGGGCCGCGGCCGGAGGGGGCAGGCCGCGCGCCGCGGCGAGGGTGCGCAGCTCGAGGATCTGCCACGACGCGTGGTTCGACACCCCCCACTGCCGAATCAGCCCGCTCGCGAGGAGCTCGGCCACCGCGGACAACGTCTCGTCGGGCGGGACCCGCGGGTCGGGGGCGTGCAGGGTGTACAGGTCGAGCGCGTCGACGCCGAGCCGGTCGAGGCTCTCGCGGCACGCGGCGAGCACGCGCTGCGGTCCGAGCCCCTCCGGGCGGCCGCCGATCCGCATCAGCCCGACCTTGGTGGCGACGCGCGCCGCGGCGCGCCGGCCTCGGAGCGCCTCGCCCACGATCCGCTCGGACACCCCGTCGCCGTACGCGTTCGCGGTGTCGAGCCAGCCGATGCCGGCGTCGAGCGCGCGGTCCACGATCCGGCGGGCCTCGGCGGCGGGGGTGCGCTGGCCGAAGTTCATGCACCCGAGGGCGAGCGCCGCGGGCGCGTCGGCGGCGCGCGGCGCGAGCCAGGGGTCGGTGGTCATGCGCCGGGCCCTAACCGGTCGAACGCCGCTCCCGTACCCACCACGAACGCGGTACGGTGCCCTCGGCCATGCCACGCCCGACCCACTCGTTCCCCGTGTCGCTGTGGACCCGCGCCCACGAGGACGGCTCCGTGACCGTGCGCGTGCTCGGCGACGACGACCTCACCTCGTGGGGGCCCCTGCCCGAGCCGCTGGTGGAGGAGCTCGAGCTCGCGATGTCCGACCGGATCGAGCGCTCGCACCCGCGGCTGCTCGAGCGCCTCGCCACCGCGCCCCCGGCGGAGGTGTCGACGATCGAGGTCCCCGACGCGCTGATCGTGTTCGGCGAGCGCGGCGCCGACGGCGAGCTGCCCCGGTTGCCCACCCGGTTCCACCTGGCGGCCACCACCCGCGGGGAGTGGCGCGAGCTGTGGATCCCCCGGTTGGAGGCGCGCGCGTGGCTCCCGATCGACGCCGAGGTCGCCCCGGCGGCGATCGCGCTGGTGACCGAGCTCCTCGCCGACCGGTCCGCGCTCGATCGGCTGCCGCTGCGATACACCGGCCCGGAGACGCTCACCACCCGCACGATCGCCGCCACGCCCGCGCCGCTCGGGCGGTTCACCGAGCCGGGCGGGCCGCGCGACCTGCTGCCGGAGCCGGTCGCCCCGGACGAGCCCGAGGAGCGGCGCCCCGACGGGACCAAGACGCCGCACACCCCCACCCTCG
>JBEBJC010000090.1:0-14924 GCA_040080105.1 Myxococcota bacterium | reverse complement strand
GGGGGTACGGCGTGGCCATCGAGCACCTCCTGCCCGTCCCGATCACCTGGGATGATCAGGTCGTCAAGCGGATCGACCCGGCCGCCCGGTGGTGTACCGTCAATCGAGGCCGCTCCGACCTTCGATCCAGTAGGTTCGAACCGCGTCGGGTGGCCGCCCGGCGGCGCGCAGCTCGGCCCGGGCGCGCTGCACCAGCGCGGCCCCGCCGGCGACCACCACCGCTCGGCCAGCGCCTCCTGCAGCGTCGCGGACGGCGTCCCCCAGCGCGCCCGCGGGGGACGGGCGGACGAGCCAGATCGCCTCGGCCACACCGGCGCGGGCCAGCGCCGCCCGAGCCGCCTCGGGGTCCCCCACCTCGAGCACCACGCGCGCGTCGCCCGTCGCCGCCAGCGCCGCCCCCAACGCGGCGGCGGTCTCGTCGCCGACCACCACCCGCGGCCCCGCCGGCGCGCGGATCGACCGCTGGGGCCCCACGAACCGCGCGGTGTCCCCCGGGCGGAGGGCGCCGATCCACGACATCGCGGGGGCGTCCGACCCGCGGACGTACACCAGCAGGCCCCAGCCGCCGGGGCGCGGGACCGGGGTGAACGTGCGGACCTCGTCGCCGCCCACCAGCACCTGGACCTTGTCCCCGGCGACCAGGTCGGGCAGGGCGCCGTCGAAGGTCACCCACCGGAACGCGCCGTGGGTCTCCACCTGCGAGACGGGCAGCTCGCGCAACACCCACCGCCCGAGCCAACCCAACAGCCGCCCCTTGGTCGACACTGCCCCTCCTCCCGCTCCGGTACCCTCGAGCTCGGCCGCGGGTGCGTGAAGAAGGGTGAACCGTCAGAGCGTCTCGCACACGTACGGCAGCGCCGAGCCACACGCGGCGTCGTTCCAGGCGTAGCCCGACCACAGCAGCTGGGCGCAGTCCTCTTCGCCGGAGTTGTTGGGCTCACCGGCGGCCCAGTTGCTGTACGACACCGGCTCTCCGCTGGACCACACGAAGTCGCCCTCGAGCGCGCGGTCGTTGAAGCCCGACCACCAGACGTTCGCGCTCACCGTGAGCGCGGTGTCCGAGACCCACACCTCCTCACCCGCGTCGCCCAGCGCCACGAGGTCGTACCCGATCGCGCGACACGCGCTGAGGGCGGCGACCCAGTCGAGGCCGTTGGGGCAGAACAGGTAGCCGTGGCCGCCGTACGTGTCCGCGGTGCACCCGTCCACACACTCCGTCCCGTCGTCGGCGGTGCCGTTGCAGTCGTCGTCCACGCCGTTGCACGTCTCCACGCCCCCTGGGAACGCCAGGGGCTCGGCGTCGTCGCAGTCCCCGCCGCAGGTCGACAGGCCGTCCAGGTCGGCGTCCACGGTCTCGTCGGTGCCTGGGTCGCAGTCGTTGTCGACGCCGTCACACTGCTCCCGGAGGCCCTGGGCCCGCAGGGGGTCCGCGTCGTCGCAGTCCCCCCCACACACCGGGACGCCGTCGCCGTCGCCGTCACCTTCGTCGGCCAGCAGGGCCCCGTCACAGTCGTTGTCCACGCCGTCGCAGGCCTCGGCCGCCCCCGGGAAGGTCGCCGGATCGAGGTCGTCGCAGTCCGGGTCCACCAGCGAGCAGCCGAAGAAGCCGTCGCCGTCGAGGTCGGCCGCGTCGTCGACGGTCCCGTCGCAGTCGTCGTCGACCCCGTTGCACTGCTCGGGGGCCCACGGGTTGCTGTCGGGGTCGGTGTCGTTGCAGTCGCCGCGGCAGATGGTGAACCCGTCTTCGTCGGTGTCGAACCCCTCGTCCCGCTCGCCGTCGCAGTCGTTGTCGACGCTGTCGCAGACCTCGAGCGCGCCCGGGTGGGCCACGGGCTCCGCGTCGTCGCAGTCGAGGCAGGCCCCCACGCCGTCTCCATCGGCGTCGAACGGCTCGTCGGAGGCGCCGTTGCAGTCGTTGTCGAGGCCGTCGCAGCGCTCGATGCCCCCCGGTCGAACCGAGGCGTCGGTGTCGTCGCAGTCGTCGCACAGGGTGGCGCCGTCGTCGTCCGCGTCTTCCTGCGGATCGAGCTCGCCGTCGCAGTCGTCGTCGACCCCGTTGCAGCGCTCGGCGGCGGCGGGGGACACCTCGGGATCGGTGTCGTCGCAGTCGGTGGGTCCGAGCGCGGCGCAGCCCGGGTCGAGCGCCGTGTTGAAGCCGTCGCCGTCGAGGTCGAAGCCGTCGTCGACCCGACCCCCGCAGTCTTGGTCCACGCCGTCGCAGCGCTCGGGGGCGCCCGGATACACGCCGCGGTCGCCGTCGTCGCAGTCGGCGGGCGGCGAGACCCCGTCTCCGTCGGCGTCCACGGTCACCTTCTGCGTGCAGGCGATCAGCCACAGGGAGAGGGCGCTCAAAACAGCTGCTCCAACAGGCTCGCGGGGAAGGTGGTGCACTAGTCCACGGTGGCGGAGGCCTGGGCCTCCATGTCTGCCGGGGTGGCCTCCCGCAGGGTGTCGGCGGCGTACAACGGGAGGGCGAACGGCAGCACGTCGGCCACGCGCTCCTTGCAGCCGAGCGCGGCGAGGCGCTCGGCCATGTCCCACAGCGCGAGGTCGTACCGGGTCCGGCACGAGGGGACGCCGAGGCACCACCGAGCGACCTCGCCGCTCGGAGAGTGGATGCCGCCGGCGCCGCCGAAGGTCTGGTCCAACCCCCACGGCAGCAGGGTGACCTTGCCGGTCGCCGGCTCGTGGTACAGGCGGTAGTTGTTCGGGTAGTAGAAGTACCCGTCCCAGTGCGACAACACGACCTCCCCCGCCAACATCGGGAGGGTGCGGTCGAGGTCCACCAGCTGCTCGAAGCTGGCCATCCCGGCCTCGGTCGGTGGCGTCGCGAGGAGGGTGACGAGCGGCGCCAGATCGCTGTAGTCGGTGAGCCCGGCGGCGCCGAGCTCGTCGAGCTCCAGCGAGCGGACGCTCCCGAGCTCGAGGTCCGGGCCGTACGCCCCCTCGTACAGATTGCCGGAGGGGTCCGCGAACCAGCGCTGCAGGAACTGGTCGTCGGGCGACTCGACGTTGAGGTACAGCCCTCGATACTCGCCGTTCAGCCACAGCTCCACGTGGGCGACGCGCGGCGCGGGTACGCCGGCCTCGCGGAACAGGGCGTATCCGAGCATCTCGTGGACCCCGGACGGGTCCTGGACCATGTTGTTGAGCGTGAGCCCCTCGAGCCCGCGCAGGCGCTGTCCGGGGACGAGGTCGTCGAGGTCCACGCGAAACGCGGACTTCTGGCTCAGTGAGCGATCCGAGCCCGCTGCGCCCTTGATCGCGAGGGTGGCCTGCAGGTAGGCGCCTTGGAAGCCGATCCCGGCGGGCACCTCGACCTCGTCGATCGATTCGAGCAGGTCGATGCTCTGGGGGGACAGGGTGAGATCGATCCGGACGAGCCCACCCTCGGGGAACAACGTGTCGGACGGATCCTGGGACTGCCCCGGATCGACCGGGTTGGCGTTGCCCGGAGTCGCGACGATGGACGAGGCGCGGAACGCGTCTCCCGACGGGAACCGGCCCGACACCACGTCCGACGGCTGGTCGAAGATCACCCAGGAGTCCGCCAGGTCGCCGTCGGGGGAGAACAACGACAGGGAGTCGTCGTCGGCGTCGAGCGCGAAGGTGGCGTGCAGCGGCCCCTGGGTGGGGTCGTCGTCGAGCCACACCACCCGGTGCTCGCCGGGCGCGAGCCGCTCGCCCTCGGGGAACCGCCACTCCGGTTCGGAGCCGTCTCCCAGGCCCCACCCTGCGAGCTCGACCACGTCCGAGCCGGCGTTGTACAGCTCGACCCAGTCGTCGAACTCGAGGGCTTCGTCGGTCGAGATCGACTCGTTGTCGGGGAGGAGCTCGTTGAGGAGCACCGCGGGCAGGGAGGCCGGCGCTCCGGGCGGCGCTCGGACGGTGGGATCGTCCTCGACCGACGGGGTGACCGGTACGGGAGGGGTACAGCCGACCCACAGGACGAGGGCGGTGCTCATGACACCATCATGCCCGACGCGCCGGCCGGGGGAAACGGCAGAGATCGATCGGCCCGACCGTGACGGGGGTCGGTGCGGCGACAGGAGGTTGCGGAGGGTGTGCCCATGAAGTGGATGGTGATGGGGATGGGGGTGCTGGTCGGGTGCGGCGGCTCGAAGATCTGTGGGGCGTGTGACGACGCCGAGGGGCTGGTGTTCTGCACCGATTGCCCCACCACCGAGACCTGCATCGCTTCGATCGAGGACGAGGCGACCGGGGAGGTGGTGTACGAGTGTGAGTCCGCGCCGGGAGAGAGCTGCATCACCGACCAGCTCGTCGCGACCTGCCCCGATGTGTGAACCGGCGTGGTTGCACCCCGCTCCGCCCCGCGAGATCCTGAGCGGGGGTCGCGACATGCCCGACGACGACACGGTGCACCGGGTGGTGGCCCGGCTGCGCGCCACCACCAGCGGCGCCACCGCCGCCTGCGCTTCCGCGAGGGCCTCGACCGCCGCGTCGGGATCTCCGAGGAGCAGCAGGGTCTCCGCGCGATCGAGCCCGATCCGGCCGGCGGTGGCGGGGTCCGGTCCCCGCGACCGCCGCTCGAGCTCCCGCAAGGCGTCGTGGGCTCGAGCGGCCCGGCCCGCGCGGGCGTGGCACAACGCGCCGAGCGCGGTCACCCGGGCGCTCGGAGGGGCCAGGTGTTCGCGGGCCTCGGCGGGCCGATCCTCGGTCAGCTCCACCCACGTGCGCGGGGCCCGGGACCGGACCTGCGGGTCGCCGTGCGCGGTAGGGAGGGCGCAGCACGGGGGGCATCGGCGAAGCTCCGGCGTAACCAGGTGTCCCGATCCGAGAGTTGGTCACGCCCGTGACGTCCTCCCGGCTGGGCACAGAGGGAGCGCGGGAGGCCCGATGCGTGGGTGGATGCTGATCGTGGGCGTGGCCGGGGGGATCGGGGTCGCGGGGTGCGACGGCGACGGGTGCAACCGGGGCGCGTGCGGCAAGCAGGCCTGCTCGTGCTTCGACTACCTGGACGACCCGCAGGACAAGGACGTGGCCGTGTGTGTGTCGACCGTGAGCGGCTCCACCAGCTACTCGCTCGAAGACGAGGACGGCTCGGAGGTGTTCAGCTGCGAGGACAGCACGCTCGGCTCGGGCGATTGCAGCCTGCAGCTGATGGAGGCGGTGATCGCGACCTGCTCGGCCTCTCCGCCCAGCTCGTCGTCGTACTCGACGTACTACGGCTATTGAGCGCGAGGGCCAGGGCGACGTACCCTACCCGCTCACCGGGTCCCCGCGGTGGAGGAACCCGCCGGTGGCGGCCCTCCGTCGGGCAGTCGCTCGTGGCGGCGATTCGGCGAGTTCGATCCGTGCCTGTCGGGCCAGCAGATCCGCCCCGAGTCGCGGTACCGGCGGTACCGGCTGCGGCCCGGCCTGCGGATCGTGGCTCGCGCCGGAGGCTGACCTGGGCGCTACTCGGCCGACACGAGCCGCAGTGGATCGTCGATCGGGTCGGCGTACTCGAACGTCAGCACCCCGGCGAGGCTCGGATCTGCCGCCAGCGACGCGCAGTCCACCTCGGCCACACAGGTGAACTCCCGGTCCACCAGCAGCCCCGCCCGGAAGTCGACGTACGGCTCGGCGAGCCCGCCCACGTCGAACACGAACGACTCGCCCGGCTCGACCGGCTCGGAGTCCAGGACCTCACGCGCCCGCCACTGCACGCTCGACCCGTCGGCGGGCGGGTGGGCCCGCTGGCGCTCGGTCACCGCCAGGGTGGTGACCTCCCCCCACCGGAACGTGAACTCGTCGATGCCGCCGTACCACAGCTCGTACGGCCCGCCGTCGACCGCGACCCGCGTGCAGGTCTGCGGCGCCATCCCCACACACGGCTGGAGGTAGTGGTCGACCACCACCTCGAGCTGCGTCCCGCAGCCGGCCGCGCACACCACCATCGCCGCCGCCCGTCTGTACACGTGCACCTCCGCCGGACCCTAGTGCAAGTGTGGTGCCGAGCTACGCCCCGCACCGACAGCGGTTCGTTGCGCGAGCTGTCGGGTGATCGGGGCGCCGATGTCGCACCGCTGGCCCGTCGACCGGGCTCGGGAAGCTCCTACCAGCTCACCGGGTCCCCGCGGTGGAAGAACCCGCCGGTGGGCCCTCCGTCGGGCAGCGTCGCCAGCAGCACCACGGTCTCCGCACCCTCCTCCACCGTCATCGGCGCGTACTCGGTGCCGAGCTGCGTCTTCACCCAGCCCGGGTGCGCCGAGTTCACCAGGATCCGGTCGACCTCGAGCGCCTGCGCGAGGTGCACGGTGAACGCGTTGAGCGCCGTCTTCGACGCGTCGTACGCGAACGGCTTGAGGCCCTCGAGCGGGGCGCCCTTCCCGTGGGCCGACAGCGAACCCATGATCGACGAGACGTTGACCACCCGGCCCGCGGCGCTGGCGCGCAGCAGCGGGAAGAGGGCGCGGGTGAGGCCGATCAGGCCGAAGAAGTTCGTGTCGAACGTGGCGCGGAGCGTGGCGTCGTCGCCCGACAGCACAGTGTTGCCCATCCACGGCTCGCCGAGGTTGACTCCGGCGTTGTTCACCAGCACGTCGAGGCGGCCGTGACGCTCGCCGATCCAGCGGGCGGCCCGCGCGTGGTCGGCGGGGGAGGTGACGTCGAGCGCGAGCCCCTCCGCGCTCGGGCCGAGGCGGGCGGCGGCCTCGGCGGCCTTCTGTTCGGTGCGGGCGCCGACGAGCACGCGGTGGCCGGCGGCGACGAGGCGGCGGGCGGTCTCGAAGCCGAGACCTTGGTTGGCGCCGGTGACGAGGGACACGACGGACATGGGGACCTCCAGGGTGTGCCACTCTCGTAGGCCCGCCCGCGGCGTGCGTCGCGTGCATCGTTGTCAGGTCGGCTGTTCGATCTGGTGCATCATGAGGCGGCATGGGTGAGGAGCACCGAGCGGAACCAGCGCAGCAGCGGCTCTCCGACCCGTTGCTCACGGAAGCTGGCGGACAACACGTACGGCTCGACCGCGAGCGGGGGCGGGAGCGTGGTGAGGCCATACCGAGAGACCGCGAGCGACGCGCCGCGCGCGGTGGTGGTGAGCACCAGGTCGGACGAGGCGACCACCCGCGCGGCGAGGTCGAGCCCCGGCGTCACGCACCGCACGCTCCGGTGCAGCCCGACCGCGGCGAGCGCCCGATCGACGTGCCCGCGGGCGGTGCCCCGGGGCTGCACGAGCACGTGGGGGAGCGCGGCGTAGCGCTCGGCGGTCCACCCCGCCGGCTCGGCGAGGCACGGGTGCCCCGGCCGGACCACACACACGAACGGCTCGGTCCACAGCGCGTCCCGCGCGATCGCGTCGTGGACGACGGGCCCGGCGACGGCCAGATCGACCTCACCGGACAGCAGCGCCTTGGCGGGCTCCTCGGGGAGTTGGACGACCCGGACACACACCGACGGGGCGGCGACGGCGACCTCGGCGAGCACCGACGGCAGCAGCAGCGCCTGCGCGAGGTCCACCGCCGCGACGCGCAGCGCGCCCTCGGCGCGGGCGGGCTCGAAGCCCTGCTCCACCACCAGCGCGTCCGACACCTGCTGCAGCGCCCGCGACACCGGTCCCGCCAGCGCCTCCGCTCGGGGCGTGGGCACCATCCGGGCCCCCCGCCGCACGAACAGCTCGTCACCCGCGAGGTCGCGCAGGCGGCCGAGCGCGTGGCTCGCGGCCGAGGGCGACAGGCCCAGGCTGCGCGCGGCCGCGCGGACCGAGCGCTCCCGGTGGACCGCGCGGAACACCACGAGCAGGTTCAGGTCGAGGCCGGCGAGCGGGTCGCGGTTCATCCGCGCGAGCGTACCGCGTCAGCGGGTGATCGCCGACGGCGACTCGAGTAGGTCGAGCGCAGCCAGGCGCCTCGCAGCGCCTTCGCCGGATGCCCGCCTGACCTCCGCTCAGTCGGGTCCGTCGGAGGAGTCTCATCGGCGAACCCCTCCTCGATGCCGAGAGCGCTCGGTACAATCCGACCAGGGCCTTCGGCGGCTGCAGGCTGGCGCGGTAAGCGGAGATCGTGGAGAGCCAGGATGACGAGCGAGTCCCCAGAGCAAGTCCGGCACCATGCAAAGGTGCTGGCCTACCACGACACCGGCTCCGGCGACTTCGAGGCCACGTGCCTGCGGTTCGCCGAGCACTTCCGCCAGTGGGTGCCCGACCGGGGCCAGGCCGAGACGGTCTCGGGAGAGGTGCTCCGCGCGGTGGCACGCCTCGCTGGAGAGTGGCGTAGAAACGGCAATGGCAACTGGGGCCCGATGTTCGAGGATCTGGTCGACACCCTCCGCGACGCGCTGTTGGACGAACCTGCCCTCGCCCCCCGCCACGCCGAAATCCAGCGGGACTTGGACCGCGTGTGCGCCGCCGGCCGGGGCGACGGATCGTCACTCGGCGAAGCGGCGGTCGGGGGCTCCGGCGAGCGGCTCGAGGTCGCGTTCGGCCGGTTGATCGAGGACGCGGTGGCGTTCGTCGAGGTCCCCGGGCGATGAGGAGCGGTATCGAACCGCACGATCCAGCCCCCTGGCTCGACCGTCGCGCCACCCACCATCGATGCGATCGCCATCTCGGTCGCGCTGTACTAGCCCACGAGCTCCCACGCCACCGCGTGCAGCGCGCCCACGCGGGCGAGCACCTGCTGCTGGAGCGCCCGCAGCCGAGGCTCGGCCAGCCGGCCTTCGACCATCACGGCGATCCGGTGGCTCTCCTCGACGAACCGTACGATCACGCCGTCGACCTCCACCCGGAACAGGTTGTAGTCGTCGTCCTCACCTCGCTCACACGCCACCGCGCCGTCGAAGTCGTACAACGTCTGCAACGGCTCGAGCACGGGTTCGCGGCCGAGGGCGGTCCGGAGGGTCTCGGCGTAGTCGACCGGGCTCGGGAACCTCGGGTACTCGACGTGCCACAGCAGCTGGCGGAGCTCCCACAGCAGGCTGCGCGCGCCCTCGGGGGCCTGGACCGACCACCGCTGCCACTCGCGCCGGGTGCGGCGGGTCCACGTGAGGCTCGCGAGATCGAGGGCCCACTCGTCGATGTTCTCCTCGGGGTGCTCGGCCTCGGCGCGCTCGACCGTGCCGCCGCGCACGACGATCGCTCCGTCGACCAGGTCTGCTTCGTGGCGGTGCAGCCACCCCGGCCCGTCGCCGGTGGTCTCGAGCCGCGTGATCGCCATCGTGGCGAGCTCGAGCCGGCACACCTGGGTGGTGCCGTACACGCGCTGCCCCGCGTAGCCGAGGCTGCCGACGATCCAGATCGCGCCCCCGTCGAGCGTGGCGGTGTGGAAGTCGGTCGGCGGGAACACCTCGCGCGGGTATCCGTAGATCGCGACCTCTCCGGCGGCCGAGACTTCCACCACGTCGTTGTAGATGTAGAAGTCGGGGTCGTAGTAGTCCTCGTGTTCGCCGCCGATGTACAGCGTGCGCCCGTCGGGCAGCGCGGTGGTGGTCTGCCCGAACCGATCGAAGCACCAGGTGGGCGCGGCGCCCCAGACCCGCCCGTGGCCGTACCGCGCGTTGACCTGGTACGCGTTGATCCGATCGTGCACCAGCGACGCCCACAGCGGGTTGTCGTGGCGCGCCGGGTTGGTGGCGCCGAACCGCGGCGCGCGCCACGCGGCGAAGATCTCCGGGGACACTTCGGACATCCGTCGATCCTACCCACCTCTACCGAGCGGAGCACCCCGACAGTTCGTTGACGAACCCACCAGCGGGCCGCGGGTCGGAACCCACATGCGCCGACCCGTCCACCTCGATCTCAGCCCGTGTGTCGACCTGATGACCGGCCTCGCGTCGATCTTGATGCTCGGAACGGTGGGCGGCGAGCTTCCCGCACGAGCGCGACATCGTGATCGTCACCGACGACGGGGAGGCGCTCGGGCCCTTCAGAAGGCGTAGCTCAGGGCCGCGATCACCCTCAACGGGGGCTGCTCGGCGACCGACGGCGCGCCCGGGAGCAACACCGCCGCCTCGAGCGGCAGCCACGGAGAGCCGAGGTCGTTGTCGAACCACGCGACGCTGCCCGACGCCACCAGGCCCCCTCGGCGCAGGTCGAACCGCTGCTCGATCGACGCGCCGAGCGCGAGCACGTCCCCGAGCCACCACGGGCCGCCGGCGTCGACCGCGCTGGCCCACCGGGCGAACCCGCCGAGCGAGGTGGTGAACGGGTCGGTGGGCAGGTCCCACCGGGCGTGGGCCGCGAGCCCGAGCCCGCGGTACGCGTCGAGGAACCCGGGCACGAACGGCGCGCTCGGGTCGCGCAGGAGCGCCTCGTCGACCGGCCCTGCCGCAGGTTGCAGGCGGAGGCTCGCCTCGGCCGACCACCGCCGCGCCTCGGCCTTGCGCAGCCCGAGCTCGAGCGTGGTCACCCGCTGCTCGATCGACGGCACCCGGGCGGCGGGCAGCAGCACCAGCCGCGGGTCCGGGGCGAACGCGAAGTCGGACCGCCTCCAGCTGCCTGCGCCGAACAGGGTCACGTCGGGGACCAGCAGGACCTCGCCGCGCATCCACAGCTCGTCCGCCACCGGCACCGCCTGGGACGCGAGCTCGGGGGGCAGGTACCGGGCCGGGTCGACGGTCCGCCCGTAGCCGCCGGACAGCTCGGCCCGGTGGTCGGACCGCGGGTCCCACGACGCGAGCAGGCGCGGGCTCGCGGCGAACACCCCCTCGACCGCGTCCACCCGCACGCCGCCGGCGACCGTCAGGTTCGACCGGACCCGGGCCTGGTCCTGGGCGAACGCGTCGAGCGCCTGCACCGGGAGGGCGCGGTCCGGGGTGGTGAGCGCCCAGGTCGTGCCGGACGCGCCGAACTTCAGCCGGTGCGAGCCGCCGAGCGGGTCGTCGAGGCCGACCAGCGACAGGAGGGTGGCCGCGCCGAGCGCGTCGCGCCGGGCGTCGCCGACCGTGTAGGTCTCGCGGTGCGCCGACGACTCCAGGTGCACGGTGGCGTCCGGGAACCACTCCCACCGGGCCGCGCCGAGCCCGCCGCCCCACGCGACACTCGCGGTTGGCGAGCGCGCCGACGACGGGTCGCCGGCCCCCCACAGCTCGAACCGGTGCACCGGGTTCGGCTGGGCGGTGACCCCGCCCGACAGCGCGGTGGTCTGGCTGTCGAACCCGTCGAGCGCGGTCTGCGCGACCGAGGCCGACGCCGCGAACCACACCCGGTCCCGCACCACCGGCCCGGCCGCCGACGCGCCGGCACGCCCGTTCGCGGTCGGTCCGGCGAGGCCAGCCACCTCGGCATGCGCCTCGAGCTGGTTCGATCCGGACCGGACCGGCGACGGCGCCCCCGGGCCCCCGCCGCGCTCGGGCAGGTGGACCTCGTCGAGGCGCTCGAGCGACCGCACCGCGTCGAAGTCGAAGTTCGCCGAGAACTGGCCGGTGACGGGGTCGGTCACGTTCGCGCCGCCCAGCCTGTAGACGGTCTGGTGGCCGGCGGCGCCGGCCAGGTTCGGGTTTCCGCCGCTCCCGATGGTTGCCGACTGGTAGGAGCGGCCGGCGGGCAACATCCGAACGATCTCAACCGACAGGAGCTGCCCGGTGGCGGTGTGTTCGAGCCCGTCGGGGAGGTCGAGCGTGGCCTCCACCTGCTCCGCCGCGCCCCCGGGGTTCACGATCCGCTCGTCCACCGCGAGCAGCGACGTCTGCGAGGTGACGATCCCGTACGACAGGCCGATCTCGCGGACCGCGTCCCCCACGTCGCCCGCCTCACCGCGCATCCACTGCCGCTCGAGGTCGGCGACCCGTTGGCGCGCCCACGTCGACGCCAGCGCGCGCCCGTGGGGGACGGCCACCGGGGCCACCCGGAACGTCTCGGTCCCCGAGCCCGAGCGGGCGCGGATCACGACCTCCCCCACGCAGCCCTGCTCGACCTTCGCCAACAGCAGCACCGGCCGGCCCGGGCGCAGATCGGGGATCGTCACCGGGGCGAACGCGTGCGCCGGGCAGCCCTCGCCCCAGTCGACGGTCACGCCGGTGAGCACCGGCCGGTCCATCGCGTCGACCAGGCCCTGCATCTCGGCCGCCGGGTCGCCGCCGAGCGCCGCGTACGCAGCGACCCCGCCGCCGAGCCGGGCCATCTCGTCGAGCAAGAACCGGTTGGGGGCCGAGCCGACGCCGAGCGCCACGAACGTGGCCTCGGGCGAGCGCCGCGCGATCTCGCGCAGCAGCTCCTCGTCCTCGCCGATCAGGCCGTCGGTGACGAACACCACCGTGCGGCGGCGCTCGGGGTCGAGCGGCAACAGCAGGGCCTGCTGCAGGGCGCGGTCCATGTACGTGCCGCCGTCGGGATGCAGCTGCCCGACGAACTGCTTCGCGAGAGAGACGTTGTCCGGGGTGGCCGGCAGCGGCGTGGCCGACATCGCGCGCACCGCGTCGCCGAACCCGAGGACGGCGAAGCTGTCGCGCGGGTCCATCGATCGGAGCGCCTCGCGTATCGCCTCCTGCGCGACCTGCAGCGGGGCCCCGGTCATGCTGCAGCTGGTGTCGATCACCCACACGACCTCGCGCGGCGCGCGCTCCTCGAACGGGGTCTCCACCGGCGCCTCGAGCACGAGCATCCCGTGGCGGCCCGCCACCAGCAGGCCCGCCGCGGGGTCGTCGCCCGCGGTGCGCCAGGTGAGCACGAAGTCGCGGGTCAGCGGCACGTCGCGCACCACCACCGAGGCGTCGGCGCCGACCACGTCCGGCGCCACCGAGTGCGACGGCGACTCGACCTGCCGGATCGGCAGCCCGGCGTGCACCACCACGTCGATCGAGGCCTGCACTCCGGTCCCGTAGGCGCGCACGTCGGTGTCGGGCCGCCCGTGGGTGGCCTCCCTCCTCGACGGCCTCGGCTCCGCCGCTTCGGGCAGGACGAGGTACGAGGCCCGCTGCAGCGCTTCCGCGGGGTCGTCGTCGCGGAAGAACCGCGGCCCCACCACCAGCGGCACCACCAGCGTCCACTGGCCGTCCACCCGGTCGACCGGCTGCACCACCCGCAGCTCCACCTCGATCACCTCGCCCGGGGGCAGGTTCGCGACGTCCTGGGTGAACACGTTCGGGCGCTGCTGCTCGGTCACCGCCGCGACCTTCCCGGCGGCTGCGGCCACGTCGTACAGCCGCCGGGCCTCTTCCCTGCCGTACACCACGCTGCGCACGACGCGGTCTCCGACGGTGAGCGTCATCGCGTCCACCACCGCGTCGTTGTCGAGCGGGAACAGGTAGGTGGCGTCGACGTACGCCGGGCCGGTGTTGCGGAACCGCTGGTGGAACACGATCTCGGCGAGGTTGCCGGTGACGTCGACGGTGAACGACTCGGACTCCAACGGCAGCCCAGGCTCCGCCTGCGCCGCCGCGCCGATCAGCGCTGCGAACATGTTCCCTCCGACCCATCGCCGGTGGGTGTGGAGGGCGACGGCGCGGTTAACTGGGAGCTACCGCGGTTGCGCTCGGACTCCGGAGGGTGTGATGGTCCTGTTGGCCCTGGCGGGTTGTGCGGCGCCGCAGTGGGAGATCTCGGCGCGGACCCTCGGCTTCCCTCCCACCGAGCCGCCGACCGACGGCTCGTACTTCCGGTGGACGGGGGCGACCCAGGGAGTACTGGTCGGGGTGTGCACCGCGCGCAACCCGAGCGGTACCGAGCAGACGAGAACCGTCCGGGCCTCGGCCTCCGCCGGACCCGAGGGCGCGATCAAGGGCGGGTCCGCGCGGGTGACGCTCGGGCCCGGGGCCGAGCGGGACGTGACCTTCGGCTTTCGGCTGCCCGCCGTCGCGGACGACCGGTGGGTCTCCGGCACCTGCGAACCGGGAGCGGCGTGTGTAGGGCTCGCAGGGCACCCGCTCACGCTCCGGTGCGCGCTGAGCGAGCCCGCCCCCGAGCTCGACCGGTGGGAGACGACCTCGGCCGTGGGAGACGTGGTGCGCCTCACCGCCGAGGCGGAGGGAAAGATCGGCGTCGCTCAGGTCGCGCGCCTCTCCGCCAGCGACCCGACAGAGCTCGAGCAGTTCGCGAAGGTCCTCGCGCAAACCGTCCTGCCCGCGCAGGACGTGACGATGCCCGGCATCGTCCCGCTTCGCCACGCGTTCACCGAGGTGGCTTGGCAGCCGCTCGGGTGGGGCGCGCTCCCCGACCGGTCCGACGGCGTGCGCCGGTGGCTCGCCACCCGGCAGGTCCCAGCGTACTCGACGCTCGCCGCCAGGCTCGGCATGGCGGGACTCCCTGAGGAGCGCCTCGGCTGGGCGACCCATCGGGTCGGCGCGGCGGTGTTGCCGTGTGGCGATCACGCCTTGGCGGTCGCGGTGGTCGAGCTCCAGACCGATCTGGTCTACCCGCGGAGCACGATGATCGGCGAGCTGGTCGACGACGCGCTCGGCTGGACGGACGCACAACCCGGGCTCGCGCGGTGGGTGGGGTGTGACCCGCCCGACCTCGCGGCGCTGGCTCCACCTGCCACCCCGGTCCCCGCGCGCTGATCGCCTAACAGGCCGAGCCGCCGGCCTGCAGCCCTGCGACGAGCCGCTCGACCGCGCCGCGAGGATCGCCTCGTCGAAGTTGCCGTACAACATCGCCCGCCCCCCGTCGAACACGTAGGTCGGCGAGCCCTGGACCCGGAGCCGCTCCCGCTCCTGGTGGTCCTCGAACAGCGCGGCGAGCGCGGTGCCGTCGTCGAGCCGGCGCTCGATCGGTGCCGTCGGCAGCCCGATGGCCTCGGCCGCCGCGAGCTGCACCTGCCGCCGCGCGATGTTGTGGTCGTCGACGAACGCGGCGGTGCGCAGCTTCCACAGGTACGCCGCGCCCGCGCCCGGCCGGACCTCACCCGCCGCCTCCGCCGCCGCCACCGCCTTGACCGCGGCGCCGCTGGCCCAGCTCGACGCCGGGGCGTCCCGCCACAAGGCGCCCGTGACCTCGGGGTGCCCGTGCTCGGCCGCGATCTTCGCGGTGGCCGCCACCCGCCCCTCGACCC